>VGAU01000186.1 GCA_016870675.1 Actinomycetota bacterium
AGCACTATTCCAATAGCTGTGAGTATCTTCAAAAATATGTAGATACAGATGATAATACTGATATGGCAAAATATTTTAAAGAAGCTACTTTAGAATGGGATCAGGGTGATAGATACTGGCTAAAGACAAAAGATGAATTGCAAAGGTTTTTAAAATCTGAAGGAGAAAAATACCAAAAGTTTTTAGAGTTTTTAAAGTAAGATATGCGGTCTATAAGTAAAAATGTTTTATTAAAATTTCTAAATAAAGAATTACTTCTCTTAAAAAAGTTAATACAATACTTTATAAGCAATATGCCTACAGCATAAATATTTATTATCTTATTATATGAGAAGTATTAAAATGAATGACGAAAGCGTACAGATAAAAAAACCCGATGAAATATACTGCCCCAACTGTGCTACACCCATAAAAAAGGATGCAGTAATGTGCCCCTACTGCGGAGTTATGGTTAAAGAACTAAAAGTGTCTACTATAGTAAAAGAGCCTATTGATGAAGAAAAAGTAGTTAAATTTCTGAAAGAAGGTAAAAGCAGGACTGAAATTGTAGCAGAGCTTATAAAGCAGAATTGGACAAGGAAAAAAGCAAATCAATTTGTATCTAACATTGACAATACTTTAAAAAGGCAATCCCCGGAGTACAGAAAATCAGTAGCTAAAAGATACAGGACAAATATGATAGTAGCACTTATTATTGGCGCAGTTGGAACTATAGTAACAATTGCCTCCTATAATATGGCTCTTACCAGCGGCGGCCGTTATCTTATTTGCTGGGGTGCTATTTTTTTTGGAATTATATACTTTTTTGTTGGTCTAATTGGATGGCTTCGATATAGAAGGTAGGCAGTTTAAGAATGGTTAAATTACAGCGCATGTGTATTTGATTATTACGTAGGTGATTTGAAAAGCTTTGCTTTTATCGGGAATATAAAAAATTAATAAATATACAAAGGAGAGATTAAAATGAACCAAGAAAAAAAACCCGATGAAATATACTGCCCCAGTTGTGCCAGGCCCATAAAAAATGATGCAGTAGTATGTCCGCATTGTGGGGTACAGGTAAGGGAGTTAAAAGTAACTGCCGAAACCCAAACCTTAACTCCCGAGCAGGAGCTTGAAGAAGGTAGAAGACAGCTGGGTGGTATAAAAGCCTGGTTCTGGGTTGCTGTTGTAGTTTTAGCCATCTACCTGGTTGTATTTATTCCTATAATTGCTACTTCACCCCAGGTGACAGGAGCAATTCTACCTGCTGGAAATATTGCTCTATCCATAACAGTACTTATATTTGTCTTTGGCATATGGATTGCACTTTATTTAATTCCTCTTATAGGACTTATCAAAAGGAAATCTTTTTCAGTTCCGTTTACAAGGGCGATGCTTGTAATAACCATGCTTGGCTTTCCAATCGGCACTATAATCGGAGCAGTTCTCTGGAAAAGAATCAATCATCCCCTGGCTAAGAAATATTTAAACTATGGTACTTAAAAATGGGTATAAGTTTTTACCTTAAAGGTCCAGAATAAATAAGGAGAATAAATGGAGTTTATAGGTGGGGTCGTCTGTATTGCCTTTATAATTCTTATTGCGGTAGTATTTGTCTATGCTTTTATAACCTTTATTATTAGAAGGATAAAAAGACCAAAACTAAAAGATGTATTAGCTGAAATTGAAAAGTCTAAAAATATTGGTTCTGACTATTTTGATAAACTGGTCATGCAGGGAATAAAATCCACAGACGCCTTAATAAAAAAAGGTGCATCCCCTGATAGTAGAAAAGAGATAGAAAATACTACTGGAATTGCCAGTGGTCTAATTTTAAAGTGGATCAGTTTTGTAGACCTACTCCGCATAAGAGATATTACTATAGAATATATTTATCTTTTAAGGGAAACTGGGGTAAAAAGTGTGTTTGAATTAGCACAAAGAAATCCAGAGATGTATCATAAAATACTGGTCAAGACCAATGAGGAAAAGAAATTTTTAATTGATACTTTTTCAGTTAATATGGTAAGGGATTGGATTGAACAAGCTAAAAAATTTCCTCAGATAATTAAATATTAAAAAATTAAACAAATATTTTAATAAGGGTAGCCTGTAGAAGAGGTAACTTAAGATGAAGCCACCTGTATTGGTTTTTTTATTTACTATTTTTACTACCAGCTATTTATTTTTAAAAACAAGTTGTAGAATGATAAAGTAAATTATAATAATATTTACTATTTAAGGCGATTATCCCAATGAGTATTTGGGAAAGATATGAGATACTTTTTTGGATACTAATAGGCATATCTATATATCTTTTAATACTGATCATAATATATCTAGTATTAAAGTTTGCTTTCCACAAAAAAATAAGCAGTATAGGCATGTACCTAACTTATCTTACCTGTTCCTTACCCTTCTGGCCCTTAGGTGAAATTACATCTTATCCCAGAAGAAGAAAGAGGTGGCTGGTAAAAAGCGGGCTAAAAGAAGGCCATTAATATCTTGAGGAGGGATTTGGCATAGGTACCTCCCCCATTTTAGCCTCCAAAATAGTAGGAGAAAGTGGTGCAGTATATGCTTTAGATAATCAACCTTTTCATATAGCTGTATTATCTCTAAGGAAAAAAATTAGAAGAATAAAAAATATAAGGCTTATTTTATCTGATGCTAAAGAAACTGGTTTAGATGATAACAGCATAGACACTATTTTTATTTGTGATGCATTTCATGAGTTTCCAGACAAGAAAAACACTGCTCTAGAACTTTATAGAATACTTAAGCCTGAGTGAAGCTTAAGCATCCTTGAAGAGTCTTTAAGATATACTAATAATGCCTACAAAATTATTGAGACAACAAAACTTTTTAAACTAGTGGAAAGAGATAAAAAATTTATTAAGTTTAAAAAAGATTTATAATAGATTAATAATAAATTTTTTATAAAGATTGATTATGAAATCAAATTAATGGAACAGGCAGAGAAAAAATCTATTAATCTTTGGCTTGGTGATATTTTCAATACCTGACTCCATAAGGAGGGGATGACAAAATGAAAAGGGCAGGGATTTTATTACTATTATTAGTCTTTGTTTTAGGACTTCTGATGTCCGCATGCAGTGGTGGGATTGAGAAAAAAGATGATAGTAGAATTGAAGAAAAGGAATTTACTACCGAAGAAGAAGTTAAAAAAGAAACAGGGCAAAGTATTACAATTTCGGGTACGGTAACCTATGATGGTTATGCCCAGGGAGAGATTTTAATTGGAGCATATGAAGAAAAATATCTGATGCCCCCTGGAACGACTGCCGGGGTGGAACCCCTGCAGGAATCAATCGGCGCAGTTTCAATACAAGCTCCCGGCGCTTACTCATTCCAAGTCCCGGCTAACTCAGGAGAGGTCTGGATTGTTGCTATTAATGACGAGAACAATAATGAAGTGCTTGAAGTTGATATGGAACCAGCTGGAAAATTTGTTGGTAATCCCTTAATTATTGGAACAGAGAGTATTGGAGAAGTTAATATTACATTAAAGCCGGGAGGGCTATTTTAATACAGTCACCAGAGTAAATTCTAAAGAAAAAAATTTAAGAAACCCGGATAGCTTCTGGAAAGGAATTTGGGTGAAATGTAAGCCATGAGGAGCAGGCTTTTTTTATGCTTGTATTAATAGGTTTAATACGTGTAAAAAAGATTTGTAACATTTTAACTACTTATTCGTTAACAAAAAGTGAATGAAAGAATACCTGCTAAAAAAAAAGATGAAGAATACCTATTGATCCAGAGGGCAATAAGAAGAGATGATTCCTTCGGAGAAAGATGATATTCCTGTTGAGATACCAGTCAAGGAAAATATTAAAGAAAAGATCAAGGACAAA
>VGAU01000187.1 GCA_016870675.1 Actinomycetota bacterium
GGAGTGATGTTGTTCGAGAAGCATTACGACAATATTTCGCAAGACAAGAATTTCGAAGACTTCGCCAACTCATGATCCCTGAAGTAGAAAGCCGTGGTTTTTACACCGATGAGGATGTTTTTCATAAGGTGTCATGAAGATATTCTTTGATACAAATGAATTGATTGCTGCATTTATAGTTCGAGGGACATGTAGTGAGCTTTTCGATCATTGTTTGCTGGAGCACAAAATTTACATATCCCAGTGGGTTCTTGATGAACTCTATGAGAAATTGGTAAGGAAATTTCGCTTTCCGAAGACTAAAGTGGATCAAATTGTAAATTTTATTCGTAAAAATACCGAAATGCTGACTTATACCCCTTTATCAACACCAATTTGTAGGGATCCCGATGACGATTATGTTCTTGCATCTGCAGTAAGTGGAAATGTAGACTGCCTTATCAGTGGAGATGAGGACTTGCTTGTTTTAAAGAACTTTCAGGGTCTTCCAATTATTAGACCAGGTGATTTTTGGAGATTTGAGAAAGAAAAAATAGGGTTGTAATGTTGCTAAATGGTCAGGGATAAATAGCCCCCGTGCACCTATAAGCTTTATATGGCGATTAGTCGATCTCGCATCCTCAATCTCGCAGAAGCCCAGACAACTTTCAATAATAAAATTATTATAAAATGCTATAATATATAAGATTATTTAAAAATGTAAAAAAATAGGATTTTTTTTACCATAAGTTTAATAAAAATTATTAAAAATTTTTAAAAAATCTATTTTTTTACAGGAATTTGACCTGGCCAGGAAAGTTTTTATTTATCAGCCCAATTTAAATGTTTAAATAAGGAGTTTTTAGGTTTAATTCAGGATTTTAATCAGGAGTTCTAATTGAAAAATGGTAGAAATAATAAAGTTATTTTAATTGATGGAAATAATATTGCATATAGAGCCTTCTATGCAATTCCTGATAATATTTCCACTTCATCGGGTATTATAACCAACGCTGTTTTAGGATTCACAAATATGCTGTTAAAACTTATAGAAGAACAGCATCCGGATACAATAGTATGTGCATTTGACAGTAAGATTCCGACGTTCAGACATAAAATATTTGACCGGTATAAAATAAATAGAAAAAAAATGCCCACGGAACTATCAATCCAGTTTCCTTTAATTAAAGAGGTTTTGGATGCCTTTAATATTATTTATTTAGAAAAAGATGGTTTTGAAGCCGATGACATACTTGCAGGAATAGTAAATAGTATTAAAGATGAATTCAATCAGATAATAATAGTTACTGGCGATAAAGACATATTGCAGTTAGTTTCCGGTAACATAAAAGTTATGGCAATTAAAAAAGGCATTACCGATACAGTAATTTTTGACAGGCTTAAAGTAGAAGAAAAATTTGGGGTTAAACCGGAAAATATGAAAGACCTTTTAGCCTTGATGGGGGACAATTCAGATAATATACCAGGTGTCCCGGGAATAGGTCCAAAGACGGCCAGGTTGCTGGTGAAAAAATATGGGTGCCTGGAAGAAATTTATAAAAACATTAATAAAGAAGATAACCCACGACTGAGGGAACTTTTGACAAATAATAAAAATCTTGCTGAATTGAGCAAAGAATTAACTACATTAAGAATAGCCTGGGATACAGATGTAAGTGAAGTTATAAATAAAAGTTTTAAGAATATTAGTTTTAATAAGGTTAAGCAATTGTTTGAAAGTCTCGAGTTCAGATCTCTGGAAAAAAGACTGGTTGACCTGAAAGATAAGATTAATTTTAAGGAAGAAATCCCAGTGGTTAAAAAGAGAGCAGATAAAATTAATTTAAAACATTTAATCAGAGGTTCAAACTTAGAAATTTTAAATAAAAATCTTACTACGAACATATATATTACAGAATTTACCGGTGATGATGCTTTTTACGGTATTATTTTATATTCTGGAGCAGATAGCGCCTTTTTAATTGAAAGAGATAGTCTAAATGAAAGTGCTATAAGAGAGACTATAAAAAAATTGCTCGAAAATAAGGAAATTAAAAAATCAGGTTTTGATTTTAAAAGAATATATAAAATTTTAAAAAATTATGGTATTTGTTTAAGCGGGAAGTTTATAGATTATAAAATATTATATTTAATCTTGAATCCACTTAAATCTACAACTACCCTGGATGAGATAACCGGTGATCTGCTGAATATGGAAATAGAAGATATCGAATTAAGTGAAGGCAAAGAAGGCAGTGATTTAATTGAATTCAAGGATATAAAAGAAAAAAAACAGCTTATACTTGATTTATATAAGAATGAGAAACAAAAAATAAAGGCGGACAAGGAAAAATTAGATGGAATATTAAAAAGATTAAGTCTATATAAAAAAATTGAGACTGGATTACTTGAAAAGATAAAAAAGGAAAAACTGGATAAGTTATACTGGCAGATAGAAGAGCCGCTTATACAGGTACTGGCTGAGATGGAATATACAGGTGTTAATATAGATAAAAAGTATCTAAGCAGTTTAATTGAGGAATATAAGCTGGATATAGGAAGACTTGAGAAAGAAATTTATAAGTTTTGCGGTGAGGAGTTTAATATAAATTCTTCACAGCAACTGTCGGAGATTCTTTATGGAAAGCTAAACCTTCCGGTCACAAAAAAAACTAAAACCGGATTTTCTACAGATGCAGGTGCTCTTAAAGCTATTTATGACAGCTCTCCTATAATAAGAAAAATACTGGACTGGAGGGAAAAGACCAAACTAAAAAATACTTATATTGATGTCCTGCCCGCCTTAATAGATCCTGAAGACTTGAGAGTCCATACTACATACAATCAATTAGGAACGTCTACAGGAAGGATAAGCAGCAGTGACCCCAATCTGCAAAATATTCCCGTAAGAACTGATTATGGAAGGCAGATAAGAAAAGCTTTCATACCTGGAAAAGGTTATGATTTGATTCTGGCTTCAGATTATTCTCAAATTGAGTTGAGGGTGCTGGCGCACTTATCAGGGGATGAGAATCTTATAGATTCATTTAACAGGGGAGAAGATATACATAATCGCACAGCCTCAGAGATATTCGGAGTAAGTTATGATGATGTTGATGTTACTTTAAGAAGAAAGGCAAAAGCTATAAATTTTGGGATAATATATGGAATGACCGAATATGGTCTGAAGAGCAGGCTTTCTATCCCGGAAGAGGAGGCTAAAGAATATATTCAAAAGTATTTTGATAGATACACCGGGGTGAAAAAATATTTAAAATTTTTAATAGATGATGCGTACAAAAAAGGTTACACCACCACAATTTTTGGTAGAAAAAGATACTTAAAAGAGCTGGGAAGCAGTAATGTTAGAATAAGAAGCCTGGGAGAGAGATTTGCAGTAAATACTCCAATACAGGGAAGTGCTGCAGATATAGTGAAACTTTCTACTGTAATTCTTTTTAACAAATTAAAATTAAATAACATAGACAGTAACATAATACTTCATGTTCATGATGAACTGGTATTGGAATTAAAGGAAAGAGATTTAGAAAAAATTAAAAAAATAGTGATAGAATCAATGGAAAATTGTGTGAGTTTAAAAGTAAAACTTAGAGTGGATATAAAAACTGGCAAGAATTGGTATATTTAAAAAAATATTTTATAATATTGATTATTCTTTTCTTGCATGCTATCCTTTTCGAGTATTAAAAAAGGAGATTGATTTATAAAAATATGACTGAGAATAATATTTATAACAAACTAACAAATGACAACTGTATGATAAAAAATGAAAAAGGTGAGCTGGTTCCCAATTATGATCTCACTATGGTTAATTTGAATGATGGTGATGTGGTTAAAGGTAGG
>VGAU01000188.1 GCA_016870675.1 Actinomycetota bacterium
TTCTTATATAACCGTAGTGTTCTCCGATTAGAATCATTAAATCTCTATTTTCGCATGCTTTTATTATTCTTGGTTTTGAGTCATTATTTAAATAAAAAATATTATTTTTTATAAAACCGTTTTGTTCTTTATCGTTAATCATAACCGTGTTATGATATCCGGTACTTCTAAATAAGTTTCTTGCCTCTTCATTTGGAGTATAAACATAAGTCCCGGGGTCAACAAAAATATCAATGCTATTTATATTTAAAGAAAAACTTAGTTTATCATTATGGCAGTGCCCACCCTTATCATCTTGACCGTTTGGACCACAAGCAATTACTATATTATAATTATCACTTTTTACTCTGTGCTTAAAAACAATCCATCCTGAATTATCCAATACATTTAGTCCAATTTTCTGACCGATAAGTTCTTTTTCTAAATCATTGTCTTCTTTTAGAAATTTACCAAATAAAAAAAATGAAATAATATCATTTTTAAAACTATCAAATTTAAATATGCTGATATCATATATAGAGTTTTTAAAAAATTCTCTTGCTTCAAATAGCAAATATCTCATATCTCTTATTTGTGTTTCTGAAAAAATATGCAGCATCCCGTTATCATTATCGCCGATTTGAGCAATAAATCCTTTACTGTCTGTCAAAACCGCAACGACTTTAAACATATTATAAATTTTCTCGATATAAGATTTGCCGAACATTTTATTTCCGATTAAAACAAAATCAGAGTAATTGAATTCCGGAGACGATTTTGTTGAGAATAAAAGCGGATAAAAAAACAATTCAAGAGCCAGCCGGTGGTAGCAAGTTGAAGCTTCAAAATTGGTTCCGTCATGATATGTTTGGGTGCTGATTTCTTTTTTTAATTCATTTGTTGCAATATTAATCCATTTTTTCCCGAAATCTGTAAAACTAAAATACTTGCCTATATACAATAAACCTGAAAGGTCAGCTATGTAGTGATTGTTTTTTATTCTTAACAGGCCCTTTTCCAGATTGTTTATTATATGAACTCCATGCAGATATAAACTTTTAGATATATCTATTAAAAAATCTTTAGTTAATATCCGGGAATTTTGAAAGAATGATAATGCAACAACCCAATTGCAAGCTCTGATTGCTACGTCCATGGTGCATGCCCAATTAACCCCGAATTGAAAAGGATTGTTATATAGCCAATCCAGAGCCTGGCAAACAAATTCTTTTGAATATTTTTCATCTCCGGTTAACAGAAAAGCTTCGCCCAAAACAACAAAATGGCTGCATCTTGAAAGCTCCCATGGTATTTTTACGTCTGCACCTTTTACATTTCCAAATGTAATTTTCTTATACCAGTTTTTTTTATTCCACCGATACCCGGATTTAAAATCTATATGCCAATCAATAGGTTCATAATTAAAATCAAGTTTTTTGTTTATTACTTTTTCTATATATCCAATCGTATTTGTTTTTATATCATTAATTTCATTTTCGGTCAGTTTTTCTTCAAACTTTATGCCTTCAAATCCACGGGTTTCCATGTTGTATTTTACTTTAACCTTTCCGGAGCCAAGCAAATCAAATTCATGATTAATAATGTTTTTTACTGAAAACTCAATTTGGGAATAGCCTGCCTTGATAGAATTTAATGAATTTTTATCGGGAAAATTGATAAAATTATTTATTTTAAGGTTATCCTTTATCACTAACATGAAATCATGATAAGAAAGATTGTGTTTTATATTAAGAAACTTCATATTATTGAAGTATCTTATACAATTAACAGACTTTAGATGTTTTACAATATCTGCAATTAAAGTAAATCTTTTATAAATGATTTTTAAAACAAATTTAAATCTTATTATTAAAACTTTAAATTTGTCCATAATAAATTAACTAATCCACTCCTCATGCCATAATGCAAAGTTTAAAAGATACCAGACGTTGTTAGCGTTATGTTTGTGCTTTCCTGTTGCTAAAAACATTTTATTAAGATATTTATTATCAAAATAAGCTGTATTTTTAGAAAAATCTTTAAGTTTTTTTTCTGCAAAATCACCAAGTTCCCTGGAAAACCATTCATATATAGGAACACCGAATCCCTGCTTTTTCCTGTCTATCAGCTCATCAGGTATTATTCCTCTTACCGCCTTTTTAAGGATATATTTTAAATCATTGTTTTTAGTTTTTATAGACTGGGGAATTGACATGGCAAGCTCTACAAACTTATGGTCAAGGAAAGGAACCCGTGCTTCAAGAGATACTGCCATGCTCATTTTATCAACACGCATCAATAAAAGTTCCGGGAGTCTTAAATTTAAATCTATATAGCTCATCCATGAAAGAGGGGTTTTCTCCCATGCTTTTTCATTAAATCTATCATAAATAGGCTTTATTGCTTCATAAGACGTATAATTTTTAAAGTCTTTCTTATATTTATCTGATAATAAAGCTTTTTTTGAGTTGTCAAAAAAAGCTTCTATTCCTCCCCAGAAAATAGTTTTGTTTTCTGTTCCTCTTTTAAGCCATTCATAGTAAGATTTTTCTTTCCTGCCTGCTATTTTCAGCCCTATAAGCCCTGCCTTTTTTAAGAAATTAACATCATATTTTTTGTTTAGTTCATATAGTTTAAGCATCACGCGCCAGGAAGGATAACCCATAAAGAGTTCATCGCTGCCTTCTCCAACCTGGCAGACAATTACACCGTTATCTCTGGCAAGCTTGGATACTGCATATACCGGAAAGCAAACAAAATCTGCTATAGGTTCGTCCTGGTGGAAAATAAGAGTCTTAAGAAAATTTAAAAAATCTTGTAGTTTTAAAATTTTTACGTGGTTGTCTGCATTTATTTCTTCAGCCATCATTTGAGCATAATCAAACTCATTGGCATATGTTTTGTTTTCCCCTTCATAGCCGATAGTGAATGTTTTTACTTTCTCAGCTGCATCTTCTGAGAAAAGCGCTGCATTTGTGCTTGAATCAATTCCGCCTGATAGAAATATCCCCACCGGCACATCGCTGACTTTTCTGTATTTGACTGCTGCCCTAAGTTCTTCCAGGATTTTTTCTGCTATTTCATTTTCAGAAATATCTATTAATGGTTTTGTATGGTCAAAAACATCCCAATATCTCTGGATTTTGATGTCTCCTTTTTCTGACAATTTTAAATAGCATCCTGAAGTAAGCTTGTAAATATTTTTAAACATGGTGTCCGGGGCAGGAACTGTAAGAAATGAAAGGAAGTTATAGAATCCTTCCATATTGACTTCCCTTTTTATTAAAGGATCCTCCAGTATTGCCTTTATTTCTGATGCAAAAATGAAACGTCCGTTATTAACAGTGTAATATACAGGCTTGATTCCTATTCTGTCTCTTGCTATCCAAAGTTCTTTATTTCTGTTATCCCAGATTGCAAAAGCAAACATCCCCCTGAATTTATCAATACAGTCAATTCCCCATTCTTCGAATGCATGGATGATTACTTCAGTGTCGCTGTGATCAGTCTTGAATTTATGCCCTGCTTTTTCCAGTTCAGGCCTTATCTCAGCATGGTTATATATCTCGCCGTTAAAGACTATCCATAAGGCACCGTCTTCATTTGACATTGGCTGAGATGCTGACTTTGAAATATCTATAATTGATAGTCTTCTATGGCCTATTCCTGTAAATCCGTCAGGAGATATCCAGAGCCCGTAATCATCCGGACCCCTGTGGACCATGATATCCCGCATTTTTATAAGAAGGTTTTCATTTATTTTTTCTTTTTTTGAGTAATTAAATATTCCTACTATTCCGCACATATTTTAAAATATTCCTTCATTGCTTTACATATTCTTCGAGATGCTTTCCGTCAC
>VGAU01000189.1 GCA_016870675.1 Actinomycetota bacterium
GAATTTGGAAAGGTTATGAGCCAATCTGCAGGAATAGTAAAAATATACTGGTCTTCCTTTGCCGATTTTAATTTTTCACCTGTAAAATATTCTAAATTTAGCTGGCTGTATTTAGGGATATATTGAGTGGTAGTCTTTCCTATGACTTTTTCTTTATCAACTACAGCTCCTTCTATAAAGCTGCCGGGGTCTATCTTTACTAAATCAAGCATATCTTCTGTAATGGTGGTATCAGCTTCAATACTCTGGTTTAAAACCACTACTTCACTGTAAAGAAGCTGTGCCCTGCCACTGGTTTCCCACCAGTATATGGTAATTATAGAAGCAATCATTAAAACTACACCAAGGATTGAAAATATAAGAGTGCCTTTTTTTCTTCTGTTTTTAAAATATTTCATAAAACATTCCTCTCTATTGTACTTATGGTTAGAAATTAAGATTTTTTAAATTTACCCGAAATATTTGATAAAATACCTTTCTTTTTAATACTTTTATTTTTAGAAATACCAATTTCAAATTCTTTAGGGATAAAAAGAGAACAAATCTTTGCTAAAGGCTTATCTAATAGATCGGAAACTTCTTTGTAGCACAAAGGTATCTTATATTGGTAGTTAGCTTTATATAAAATACCCAGATCTATTGCCGGTATAAAAGCCAGGGGTTTTACCTTGATAAAATCTAAAAACTCTTTTTCTTCTATTCCACTATTCCATTTGTTCATAATAAAATTTATAGGACATCCATCACTTTTTAATTTTTCAAGATTCAAAAGCTTATTTCTATTAATATAAAAATTAGTCGGAAAAGGATCTATTACAACAAGTACCAAATCTACCAAAGACAGTAGGGGCCTAACTGCCTCATGGTTAAGATTGTCTCCTACATCTATTAAAGTTATCGGCGCCATATTGGAAATATATATTAGCTTAAGCATTTGATCATATTTCCAATTATCTACTACCTCTTTTCTGTCGTCCGGAACAATCCAGACAATATTATCAAAAATAAATTCAGCTTTATTTTTTATCCTTTTTCCACTTGCAATTTCATGTGGATATGAATAAAAATTATCCTCATAACCCTCTCCACTTTTACTCAGCCTTTCTGCTATTCCTATACAGTTAAATATTGCAGGACTATCTATAGGAGGCTCAATAACAGAGGACAGTATACCCAAATTAGAGAGATATTTTGCAAGGCTCAAGGTAATTGTAGTGGCTCCAGAACATCTTGTAAGATTAGATACAATAATTAACTTCTTTTCAATACCAGTATATATTTTTCTCTCTACTATTTTAGTAATAGGTTTTTCTACATATCTTACTTCAGTGCCCTTAAATGGTCTTTCGTAGCTATCATCTATCTCATCTTCTGGTGGTTTAGTAACCTTGTCTTTAATAGATCTAATTACTTCCTGGTAATCATCATTAAAGTATATGATAGGTATATTATTTTTTTTAAAAAATTTTACTGCTTCATCTTTCCAGGGAAGTTTCCTGTCCACTACGGCATATTGCCATTTTTTATATAGAAATTTGTTTTTTACTTCATCTATATCACCGGTAAATTCTTCAAAGCCAATATAAGGGTGGCCTTTAAAATGGTTGTTTATCCTTGCGTAGCTTTCTTTTATATTTAAGCAACAGATTATAAATTCCAAATTTCCTCACTTAATAAATTTAAGCACTTTTTATCTCCGGTAGATCTTTAACATTGGAAAGATCACAAATTCTTACTTTCTTTTCCCAGTACCTGTACTGAACCTTATAGAGAAGGGATGGGTAAAAGGAACGCTGGTTTAAAATTAACCTTCCCTGGCACAGCCTTTTGCACTCATCGGGAAGCATCAGGTTTCTCATGTTATAGTTTAGAGATTCGCTCTGTCTAGTGCTTTCAAGAAAGCTTCCAGTATTTTTACTTGTGCCCTGTATTTTAATAGTAGTATTTCCAAGAAACCTGCTGCAGTATTGTGCGGTAAAATCATCATTAATTCCTAGATACAGATGTGTATCACACATTGATAGTATATCTTCCCAGCAGTCCTTATATCTATTTTTCATCTGCGGCAGTGACTGCCATATAAGCATGGGGTAAATACGCCTGGACCTCATTGTGCCAAGCATAACTTCTATGTCGGGAATTTTTCCTATATTTGCCATTTCTTCAAGAATGAGAAAGGTTGGGCTGTAAAGTATATTGCCATAATCATTAGCTGTTTTATATAACTGGTTTAGAATTGCGGTAACCACCGAATTAATAATAGGAGAAAAAGTACGGTCCTTATCAGGCATTAGTATAAAAAGGGCAATTGGCCTTTCCTTTTTAGCTCCAAATTTTTTTATATCAACTGTTGTTGAGCTGGTTATATTTTCAATACCACTTATGGAAAAAAGTTTTAGCTTTGTTGCAAGTCCTATTAGAATATTAGCTCTTACCTTGTCTTCTGATAAAAGAAAATTTTTCCAGAGTTGCAGAGGAGAACCTTTAATTTTATATTTATTAAAAAAATTTACTGCTTTTTTAGGGTTTCTGACATTCTCGGAAGTTAAAATACCCAAGACCTCTCTAAAGGTTTGCTGACTTGCCGGGTATACCTTCTTTATAAAACCTATAAGAGCCCCCAGTAGCTGGCCCTCGGATTGTTCCCAGAATGAATCACTACTGAAGGTTATATTACTAGAATCTGCTATGGAACTTATATATCCTTCGGCTATTTCCATAAGCTCTTTATCACTTGATATGTACTCTATGGGGTTAAGGCTGTCTCCATACATTAAATTAATAAAATCAAGGACATGAACGTCATAATTATTATCTTTAAGGTACTTAGCGGTAATGGAGTAAATTTCGCTTTTAGGATCGGTTATTATAAGATCTGCTTTTTCTTCCTGGTACTTATACATATATGGAATATTGAAAATATTTGGAAGAACAACGCTTGTGGTTTTAAAGCTTCCGGGACTTCCAAATACTAATGTCTGCATGTTAAGACTGCTTTCTATGTGATGATAGGCACCACTCATACCAACAGAGTATTTTAAATCTGGTAAATTTGAACCAAGAAACCAGCCCATCTTATCTTTAAAATAGTTATTTTTTATCTCTCTTGGAGTCTGAAATCTTGCTGTACCATGACTTCCATATTCTTCCATTTGTGTATATTTATTTTGTATCTTAAGTCTTGCTGTTCCAAAAATAAAAAATATAATAAAAATGCCTACCACTCCCCACCCTAAAATATTAGCAGGGTAAGTTTTAGAAAAAAAATCAAAATATGTCTGGATATCTTTAACTTTATTTATTATAAAATTTTCAGGTACAAGAGGTAAATTGAAACTATAAACTTCAAGAAATTCTGTAAAAATAGATGAAAGTACAGGCAGGATTATTAGCATTATAATAAGCATTAAAATAAATACTATAATTCTATTTTTAACTGTCATATACCTTTAAACCCTTTATCTCTATCTATACTTCTATCTTTTTCTCTTTTTCTAACTTTGTATTTTTCTTTTGTCCTGTCTTTAAGTATCTTAGATTTATCAACTCTTATTTTTTCTTTTTCGATATCCCTGGCAATTTTCTTAGCAATACCTTCTATCCCGAAACCTACTTTACTTAATCCAAAACTAGAATTGCTCTCACCTGGTATTGATTTATCTATTTCTTCCTTTTCCA
>VGAU01000190.1 GCA_016870675.1 Actinomycetota bacterium
ATTATAAGAATTCTTACCCTAGTTTATTGGAAGAATTACTGGAAGAAGATTACGCAAAGGTTAAGGTCATTAATAGCGGTATTGGTGGGAACACAGTACTGGATGCTTATGACCGGGTGGAGAATGATATTATAGGCTATAATCCACATCTGGTTGTAATTAATTTTGGATTAAATGATGGCAGAATTAAAGAAATAACCGGCGATGATGAAAATATAAATGGAGGTGAGGAGCCCGTATATGATGGAGATAAAGAAGACCTCCCGGTTCCCAATGTTGATCCTGAGACTTTTAACAGATATTACAACTTAATTATAGATAAAATAAAATCAGCTGATATTAAAATTATTTTAATGGGGTTGAATTATATTTTTATTCTTTCTTCCGGAGAAAATAATATAGATGCGGAAGAGCAAATAGAAATCTATAAAAATTATAATGATGAGGTAAGAAAAATAGCAGTAAATAGCCATATTGATTTTATAGATTTGTGGGATATTTTTGAATCGAATGATAAAACAAATGACTACTTACAGGGTGATGGTATTCATCCGAATGAAGAGGGATTTAAGTTAATAGCAAATATTATATATGAGGTTATCAGGTCATATAATTTTCAGTAAATATTGTACTGAGTTGTTGCTGGGAACTTAACAATAAATGTTTGAGTAAAGTAGATTGTTTGTTATAATTTATCCTAATCTGTCTAATATTTTATTTTATTAATTTTAGGAGATTTATTTTTATGAAAGATATTCTTACTTTCCCGGAAATTTCAATTTCAATTGTTAATCTTAATGGTGAAAAATATTTAAAAGATTGTCTTGATAGCATAAAAAAACTAAATTATCCTCAAGATAAATTAGAAATTATACTGGTAGATAATAGCTCAACTGATAAATCTTTAAATCTGGTTAGTTCGGGCTATCCCCAGGTAAAAATAATTAAAAATGGCAAGAACATGGGTTTTGCTTATGCTAATAATCAAGCTGCTAGAGCAGCAAAGGGGGAATATGTAGCTTTCCTCAACAATGATACCAGAGTTGATAAGGATTGGCTGCTTGAGCTTCTAAGGCCTATTTACAGAGATAAAGAAGTAGTTGCTTCAGGTTCCAAAGTTCTTTCTTTTGATGGGGAAAAGATTGATTTTGTGGGCGGAATGATAAATTTTGAGGGAAAGGGTTTCCAGATTGACTATGGTGTTCCGGTGGAAGAAGATAATTATAATAAGTATGCATTTCTCCCATTTGTAAATGGGGGAGCAATGCTTGTTAACAGAAGAGTATTTCTGGATGTTGGCGGCTTTGATGAAGATTTTTTTGCTTATTATGAAGATGTTGATTTTGGATGGAGGCTGTGGGTTCTGGGATACAAAGTAATATTTTCCCCAAAATCTATTGTATATCACCATCATCACGGAACATCTGAAGCTATCAGCGAGGATAAGCTTAGATTTTTAAAAGAGAGAAATTCTATTTATTCAGTATTTAAAAACTACGATGATGAAAATCTGCCTATGGCATATTCAGGGACTTTATCTAATATTTTTAATCGGGTTTTTACAGATATCAAATTTGATTATAAAAAATATTACGATCTCAGTGATTTAGTCTCAAAGGGATTAAAAGCTAAAGATGTAATAATTTCAGATGAGCCTCTTAGTTCGCTGATGGCAGTAAGAGATTTTTTTGATAATCTGCCCAAATTAATAGAAAAGAGGAGAAATATTCAGAGCAGAAGAAAAAGGGATGATAAGGCAATTTTTGCTCATTTTAAAGGCCAGTTCCTTGCGGTATCGCCGGATCCTGATTATCAAAAAAACCAGATAAATATATTAAAATCACTGGGTATTTATAAGATATTTGAAAAGGGTATAAAAAGAAATCTGCTTATAATCTCCAATGAGGTTGTTTCAAGTGAGATGGCCGGTCCGGCAATCAGGGTATTTAATTTTGCACGTGTCCTTTCCCAGTATATGAATGTAACACTGGCTGTACCCAATAAAATCGATCTTCCGAAAGAAGATTTTGAAATAATTCAATTCAGAGATGACTGGCAGCTAAGACAGATAATAGAGAGGGTGGATATAATTTTATGCGTGGGGATGACCTTTGCCAGATATAGAAGCATAAAGGATTCCGGGAAATTTCTGATTATCGATATATATGACCCTTATAATCTGGCTACTCTGGCTGAATACGAAACCGAATCCATGAAAAAAAGGCTGGAGATACATAAATCCATTCATGAAATATTCAATGAGCAGTTATACTACGGGGATTTTTTCATATGTGCTTCTGAAAGGCAGAGAGATTTCTGGCTGGGCATGCTGACAGCCCTGAACAGAGTAAATCCCTATTCTTATAATCAGGATCCGACCTTGCAAAAGATGATTAGTGTGGTGCCTTTTGGCCTGCCTTCTAATAGGCCGATGCATACCAGAAATGCTTTAAAGGGTGTTATAGAGAATGTGAATAAAAATGATTTTGTAATTATATGGGGCGGAGGGATCTACAACTGGTTCGACCCCTTAACTCTAATAAAAGCAATGGAAAAAGTAAGTAAATTGAGAGATGATATTAAATTGTTTTTTATGGGAATAAAGCACCCCAATCCGGAGGTAAAAGAGCTTCAGATGATAAATGAAACTATAAATCTGGCTAAAAAATTGAAAGTATATAATAAAAATGTGATTTTTAATTTTGGCTGGGTTGATTATAACGATAGGCAGAATTATCTTTTGGATGCCGATGCGGGTATAATCACACACCCCAACCATATAGAAACCAGATTCTCGTTCAGAACCAGAATCCTTGATTATCTCTGGACAGGTTTGCCTATAATATCGACTGAAGGAGATTACTTAAGTACGCTGATTGAGAAGAATGGCCTGGGTATTATTACCAGGGATGGTAATGTTCAAGATCTTGTAGATGCAATTATTAAACTATCTCAGGATAAAAAATTTTATGATCAGTGTGTAAAGAATATAAGAAATATTGTAAAGGAATTTACCTGGGAGAAAATCTGCCAGCCAATTGTGGAATTCTGCAGAGATCCTGTATCAAGTGCGTGCAAATATAGAGAGACTTCAGACAATTTAAAAAATTCTGGAAATAACAAGAATTCTTATGGAGACCATTTAACAGATAGAAAAGGCATTTTCTATCTTTCTCGAAGATTCTTTTACCATCTTTTTCATAGTGGACCGCGAAAAACTACAATATTTTTATCAAATTATTTAAGAGAAAAATCTGGGAAGTAGTTCCACTAGCAAATGAAGATAAATCTAAAGGGGCAAGTCAGACATATTAATAAAAAGAAAGTAATACTGCGGGTAATTAATATTGTTGTGGTTATAGGTTTTGGAATTTTTCTTGTTTACTATCTTCTTAGCCGGATTGATATAGGAGATATTAAAAATGCATTCATTAACATCTATAAGCCGTCTCTGATAGCTGCCCTGTTTATATTCCTGCTCGACGCTTATTTCAGGTCATACCGGCAGACTATCCTGATTAATTCTGATAGAATTGGTATGGGAGATATGTTTTTTGTGGCTTTGATCAGGAATGCTTTTAATACAGTTCTTCCAGCCCGGACCGGAGAATTATCCTATGTCTATATACTAACCAGAAGGTTTGGTTTTCCTTTAGAAACTGGGGTTTCTACTC
>VGAU01000191.1 GCA_016870675.1 Actinomycetota bacterium
GTTTATAACATCCAAAGTTGGTCTCCTACCTGTTATCTTTTCATAAAGGTTATTGAAAACATAAGAATATACCACAAATTGCCCCAATGCATTAGCAATTTTAAAAGCATTACCGTTACTCATTTGAGGTATATCTTTTTTTAAGAATGAATAGAGATTGTTTATTTCTGTTTGAAATTGAGTCACTACCCCTAGTGTTCTTGATCCCATAAGATTAGGTAATTGACCTATACTTCTATCTGCCAATACCTTTGCTGCATAATCATCAGCATTTAACATTGCTTCCTTTGGGTTTAGACCTTTACTGGTATTTTCAAAATATTTGCCGGCTACTACTGCTTTTGCTGTAAATCTGTCTATTGTTTCAAACAACCAATTTGCTTTACTACCCACATTCTGAATAAATGTTGGTTGTATGTATTTTTGAGGAAATCTTCTTGTTAAGAAACCTGATTTTACTCCTCCTATCTCACTGTAATCCGTTTTTATCGGAGAAATTACTGATTCAAATAATCCTCTTATAAAAGAAGGTTTATCCGTTGTTGCCAACGATTGCGTAAAGGGAATGAAATTAGTCATGGCAGAGGATACATTTCCGCCCACTAAATTAGCACTGGTTCTATTTTTCACCCAATTTATAGCCCCATAAAACGGTCTGCCAAAAACTGATTCAAAAGCTCTGTCAAAAGTTGCTTTTTTACCAGCTAATAGATTCCCATATTCTCTCACATTTGCTACAAAGTTAGGTAATTTAGCAAATCCAGCATCTCCTGATTCCCTTATGTAATTTTCCAATGCCCTTACTCTTTGAACGCTATCAGTATGAAATATCTGTCTAGAAACAGAATCAAGGTAATTATCCATTCCTCTTATTGCTGACTCCGTATATTTACCACCCCTTCTTTGTAGTTCTGCTGTAGTAAAGGGTTTACCAGGTCTAAACATCTCTGTAATTCCAGAAATTTCTGTAGGTAAATCTTCTTCCTTAAATATTAAACCAAATTGTTCTATTACATTCCCCAATTCTTGAAAATGTCTAAAATAATCTTGTCTTTTTGGTATTGGATTATATCCATATTTTGTTCTTACTTGATTGATTTGATCTAACAATTCATCATATTTACCTCTAAAATACTTTGCTCCCTCAACTATATTTTCCCAATTATTAGTTTCTTTCTTCAACTGATCTAGTTTAATATTACCCTCACCATATCTTTGTATTAAAGCATCCTCTTTGCTTCCAGCTTTAATATTTAGTTTATTTATAGTTTTTCTTATTTCATTTCTGGTTTTATTTATAAATTCTGCTCTTGCTGTTTCATTTTTTCTTACAGGATCTACAATAAATTGTTTTATCTTCGGTGCATCTTCTCTAGCCACATCAGTAATATTCCTTTCAAAAGTTTCCCTTGTCAAACTTAATGCCGGTTTATCCTGCCATTTAGTAAAATTAAGTTCGGGAGATTTGATATATCCTCTTACTGATTGAGGCTTAGGAGGTTGCTTTACAGTCTGTTGTATAATATTAGGTAACTGTGTTTGATTCTGCGAAATCTTTATTGGTGAAGTTGATCTTGATAATCTTGGCTGTGATTCTTGTTTCCGTAATATTGACGCCTGGCTTCTTAATGTCTGACTTATCTGGTCAACTGATCGAGTAAGATTATTTATTTCTTTATTTACCGCAGTTGGCAGATTTTTAGTTTCTCTAATAACATTTTCGTACAATTCCTTATTCTCTTTCATTATCTCCAGAGAATTTTCTAGTTTTTCAATCTGCTGTATTATTCCTGGTGGAGCGTTTTGTTTTGCTTCTTCTAGTAGAACCTGTCTGATATAATAATCCTGCTTCCAATGCGCCCCGCTAGGACTATATCCTATTAACTGATCTATTTGTTTTTCTATTTCTCCGATTTTTCCTCTATATGGTAATTCAATTTTAGCTGTTTCCCCTTTACTTAATACTTGATTATAATACTCCACATCTTGTAACGTAGATGGATTTGCTAATATTTTAACCCCTTCCTCACTAATCCCTTTCCTCACCTGTGGTTGTGCGACTTTGGCTCTTTGTTCCATTTCATTTCTAAGTCTAAGTAGATGTGCTTCATTTTGTTGTTGTGGTGTCAATTTATTCCATTGAATTTCACTATAAGAACCTTCTGGTTTTATTCCTTTCCCCACCTGTGGGGGTTTGAGTTTTGTTTTTATATTTCCTCTAGGTACTGCTTGAATACCACCCATAAACAATCCTATCCCAGCACTTGTTAAAACTTCTTCTGGTGTTAATTTCTCTCCTCTTAAAGCTCTCAATCCTCCTGTAAGTCCTGCCATAACTGCTGCTGTTGGTACTCCCTGTTTCAATCTCTGTAAAGCTGATATATTCCTTGCAAATTGTACTGGAGATGCTACTGGAGGATAAGACATCATCGCTGACTCTATACCACCTGCTACCTGTTCTCTTGTTGGAATACCATATTTACCAGGGCCTCCCATAGCATATTGACCTACAGTTCTTGCATCAGTTGGTTTAACAGCAAGTTGTCCTGCTCTATATTCCTGCGGTCTTGTGAAATAGTAAGGAAAAGCCCGGATAGCTTCTGGCACTGGTGCAGTTAATAGATTTTTAGCTTGCGTGACTGGATTTAACCGTTGAAAATTCTGCCTTATCTGCTCTGGATAAGATGGTATCTGTGGCATAGCAGTTCTGAAATTCTGGTATAACTGCCCTGGAGGTGTAGATTTAATCAGAAGTTGCCCTATGGCATTTCCAATATCTTTCAGCGTCATTTAGTTCCTTTCCTTAACCTAATGGAATCCACCATCGGTCATTTTCATAATTGGCGGCAGGGGCAGGATTGGCAACTGCTCTGGGCGCTTGCTGTGCCATATACTGTCTATTCATGCTTGATAGTGGATTAACCAGGTTAGTATTTAATTGGCTTGTTATATCCTTTACCGTATTTATATATCCTTGAAGAGTCGTATTATTATTTAAAGCCCATGTATCTAATCTTGCTCTTTGATCTCTTGCTTCCTGCTGTACTGCTTGCATTTGTTGCATAGCGTATTGCAAGGCATTTTGAGAAATAGTCGCCAAGTCTTTGCCTTTATTTACTCCTATTTGTCCCTGCATCTGCCTTATCTGGTTTTGGGCATCAGCGAACCATTGGCCTATGGAATTTATTTTAGTATCAAGATCGGCTTTTAGTTTATTGACCTCGGTATTGTAAATATTATTAAGTTTAAATTCCTTGTCCTGCAAGTCTGCATGAAGCTGTGTTGCCTGATTTATCAAATCTCCTCTTTGCTGGCTGCCTATTTTATTCATAGCATAAGAATATTGATTAGCAGCGCTAGAATCGGCTGCCCCTCTTGCGCCTAAATAGACTTGCCCTGCCATCATCTGATTTCTGATATTGGCAGCGATATCTTTTAATGATTTGACTTTCTGTGTTTCTATCTTTTGTCCTGCCGTTGCTATGTCTTGTAATCCCTGTGTTCTTTGTCCGGCAAGGTCGGCAAGTCCGCTTGCATATTGCCCTCTTACTATTCCTTCCTGTGCAGTTCTTGATCCAGGCAATCCCTCATTAAGCATCTGGTTTAATGATTGCTCGTATGTGCCATACCCTTGA
>VGAU01000192.1 GCA_016870675.1 Actinomycetota bacterium
ATCGCCCTCCATACTATAATCATATCTTATTAACTTAGATATCTAATAGTAACTTAAATAACAAAAATCTATTCTAACAGATTTCTATTATCTTTTAAAAACTTAGAACCTATTCTTGATTTAAGACTATAGCAGTAGGCTCCGGGGGGAAATAGTTGCCTGTATCTTTCTTGTAATTCTATGTCTTCATCTGTTTCAATCCACACGCCGTCTATTCGTGCATCCATTTCCTTGGCAAGTTCCAATATTTCTTCAGGAGTATTTTCAATAACTTCTATCCCATTTTCTAAATAAAGTTGGGTTTGGTCCCACATGTGTGCTCCCATTTCAATTATTTCCCTGAAGGTTAAAAATCGCTTATCTTTAGTTAGCCACAGCTTTTTAGGGATAAAAATATCTCTTGCCGAACGTAGACGAATTCCGATAGGAATCCAGTTTGCTTGAGCAGCAGGAATATTAAAGATAATAGGAGTAGCCACAAGTCCTGCATTATTTCCTAGAAAGAACTTGCATTTTGCTAATAAGTATATATCTCCAAAATCGCTTCTGTAGCGTGAAGCATAATCAATAATCTTAGAATTATTTACAACTAATTTGTCTTTAACAGTACCACCCATTCTAATGGCATATATGCCTTTACCTGCTAAATATTCTGCTGCCATTAAATAATTATTAATACTGCAATCTCTGTAATTATGATAAAATCTATCAATTTTATTTCCATCTTTAAGATCTTTTTTTTCAAGATAAGTATTGTCTCTGCTATGAAAACAAATAAATTTAGCCCCGAAATCTATATTCATTTCTTTTAATAATTCTTTCCCTTTTTCTTCTTCTCTAGTAGTAAATGATAATTGTGGAGGATATTTATCCCAGACTTCATAGTCATCATTTTCGCCAGGTACAAATTTTCTTAATACTTTCATATTTCTGTAAAGAGAAGAAATTAAATTATTTAAAAATCTATTTTCAGCTACTTTTATTTTTCTTTTTATCATATTTGCCAATTGTCTGTTAGCTATACCTTTTTTATTCCAGCCAACTAAAAAATTTAATTGTTTTTCTGTATTTCTTAAATTACTTCTAAGAAAAAGCTCTGTATCTGCTGCCAGATGTCCTATTCTACCATAGCTTACATAAGCAATATTGATATTTTTATATCCTTTTATTTTCATAAATATTTTTAAAATGATATTTATAAGAACTAGCACAGGAAAAAACAGAAAATATATCACTTCTTTTATTACTTTTTTTATTGCTGTTTTAGTGTTTACTTTGATTTTCATTATTAGCATTCCTCCAAATTTATAAAATGTTTTTTATACGCATAAGCTTTACTATCGATATTTTCTTTCTGGCAAAATTATTTCAGATAAATTTATAATTGTTAAATACATTTATCTGGCCCCACAATTATGGCTCTTACCACATCGCCTTTTTCAATAAGCTTTATTGCTTCATTTATTTCCTCGAGCCTGAATCTATGGGATATTAGTTTATCTAATTTTAACTCCCTGGATAAAAACATTTTTGCATATAGTGGTATATCTGTATCAGGTTTTGTCTCACCGCCCCATGTCCCTATTATTTTCTTGCCTAAAATAAGATCAAAAGGATTTATTGATATTGTTTCACCAAAACTTAAGTTGCCTGCTATAGCTGCGATTCCTTTATTATTTATTGACGCAAAAGCTGTCTCCATGGCTTCTTTTTTACCTGAACATTCTACTGCATAATCTGTGCCATTATTATCTGTAATTTCTTTTATTCTTGAAATTACATTTTCTGTTTTTGGGTTTATTGTTTGTGTGGCACCTATATCCAATGCAAATTTAAGTTTTTTTTCATTAACATCAACTGCAATTATTTTTGAACAACCGATAGCAGAAGCATAAAGCAATGCACTCGCACCAATTCCGCCAATTCCAAATATAGAAATAGATTTTTCTTTATTTAGATTTATGCTATTTTTAATAATACCTGCACCTGTAGGTATAGCACAACCAAGAAGTGCCGCTTCATTAAAAGGCATTTCATTGGGTATAACTACCAGTCGATTTTCAGATATAACAGCATACTCCATAAAAGTTGAAATTGCACCGGAATTTATTGCAAACCCCTTATTATTTTCATATTTAGAACTTGGAATATCCACGCCGTTTCCTTTTATCCATGTAAGCACAACATGATCTCCTTTTTTTACTTTTTTTACATTCTTTCCAACTTTCCGGACAATCCCTGCACCTTCGTGACCTAGAGTGTGCGGCAAAAATTTATCAGGACCTTTTTCTCCTTTAATTTCATTAATTTGAGTTCGACATATTCCAGAGGCAATTATTTTTACCAATACCTGTCCTTCCCTTGGTTCCGGTATAGTAATTTCTTCAATTACTAACGGTTGATTTTGTTCGTACAGTACTGCTGCTTTTGTTTTCATAGATATCTTTTTATCTTTTTTTTAATTTTATCTACAGTTCTTGTTCCTAAAACATTAATTAATAATTACTTGGTTTTGGTTCTACTAAATTGTTTTAACTAAAAATAAAAATCTTTTGAATAAGTGTTAAGCAAAAGTCTGCTAAGATTACTTTTCTTCTTAAGTGGGCCAAGAGTATAATAATCAACAAGGTAAATAAACTCAGAGGGGTTTTAAGTTGCCCTTTCTTTTATAATAATTCTTAATAATTTTTTCATCGTTGCCTGTACAATTTAAAATAATAATTCCGTCAGGTTCATAAACTAAAAAAATTATTAATTCTAAATACGGGATAACTTACATAATATTTATTATTATACTGTCCTTTCAAGTCTAATAATCCTTAATATTTTATTATAATCTATGCCAAATAAATTGATACGCATCAGAAACATGGCATCATCATTTACTCCACAAATTACAACTTTTTCCAGTTCTTTAAACTTTTCCTTTAATGAAATGAGATGTTCTTTAAGTTTTATATTTTCACTGCAGTTATAAGCACTGTAAGACAGTTGGGTAAAACAATTCTGACATATAAGCCGATCATGTACTCCTTGGCCAAGAAATCCTTCAAATTTTAAACCTTTAAATATATTATATCCATGACTTACTGCAGATCCACATCCTAAACAATTGCCTTTCATTAACATTATACTACTTTCGCGCCTTTATTTATTACTCCACACTTAAGATTTCGAACCAGATAACGATTAAACACAAAAGTATTATATCTTCTAACTTCTCTGGTTGCAATGTTTAAGAATTGACTATCTGGTATATCGCTAATGTTTAAGAAATTCTCATTAACATTAGGAGCAAATAGGCCTGCATAATTCTTTGTTGCTTTTTCCAAATGATCCGTCTCATCTCTTATTAAGCCTTTTTTTAGTGCATTATTGTATATATCAGTTCTAGGAGCATGCCCGACATTTCACTGTTAAAATTAACGTAAAACAGTAGTTTTAGTAAATTTTATAAAGTTTTAAAATATTTTGAACAATTATTGAAAAGTTTTATAAAATAATTGTTATTTTACCATCTATGTAAACCTATATTACCCGTTTTAGCTTAACGCCTGTACCAGTTCAACAATAATTTTTCGCTTTCTATATATTTCTTTTGAAGCATCCGATTTC
>VGAU01000193.1 GCA_016870675.1 Actinomycetota bacterium
CAGGTTTTGGTGATATAGCATTTGTTCCTGGACCATCATTAAGCAACCCTAAAGGTATAAGAGATATAGAGGAATGGTATATTTCTATTTTTACCAGAAAAGAATATATAAAAAAAGTATTTGAAGGGCAATGTGAATTAGCAATTGAAAACTGCAAAAGGATATTTAATAAAATTGGAAATAAAATAGACATAATTTTTATTTCAGGAACAGATTTTGGTATGCAAGAAGGCCCATTTATTTCAAAAGAAACATTTAGGGAACTTTTTAAACCTTTTTACAAAAAAGTAAATACTTGGATTCATGAAAATACAAGCTGGAAATGTTTTACACATTCATGTGGGTCTGTGTATGAGCTAATTCCAGATTTAATAGAGGCAGGATTTGATATATTAAATCCTGTTCAAATATCAGCTAGAAATATGGATCCAGCAATTCTTAAAAAGGAATTTGGAAAATATATTACTTTCTGGGGTGGAGGTATTAATACCCAAAAAACTCTTCCATTTGGAAATCCGAAGACAGTAGCTGAAGAAGTTAAAAAACTTATAGAAATATTTAACAAAGATGGTGGCTATGTTTTTAATACTGTTCATAATATACAAGCGAACTCACCGCTTGAAAATGTTGTAGCTATGATAGAAACAATTAGAAAATATAGACAGTAATATAAAAAATATCTAAATGTGTATTTACAAATAAAAAGTTTGAGATAGTAAATTTTACATAACTTATCTATATGAAAACTTAGAATAATTTTTAAAAAGAGGTTATATATTAATTTACATAAAATAAGTTTGTTCCCATCCCGAACACAAAAGTTAAGCCCTTCAGCGCCGATGGTACTATACTGGCAACGGTATGGGAGAGTAGGTCGTCACCGTATTTTTTATTCATAAAAAATTTAATAGGTAAGCGTATAATATATCAAACTGTCTTGTATATATTCCATCTTTTAACTTATAGATAACCCTTAACTCAATTACAAAAATGCATATAAGGACAGAAAGAATTCATGAACCTTTATTAAAAATTTACTCTTTTATTATCTTCTAAATATGTATATAATACAGGATATGATACGTTATTTATTACACAAATAGTAGAAAATGAATCAAATAAGAACCTTAGGAAAAGTAAGTGCATATTTAATTACCAAGCTTTTTGAGGAAAATAAGCCGATTTTTACTATTTCTGATGCCCAGGGTATTCTTAATAGAAATTATAATAAAACAACAGATCTATTAAGTGAATTAGTAAAGAGAAAAGTCATTACCCGTCTTAAAGATGGTAAGTTTTTAATTATTCCTCAAGAAATTGGAAATGTTGATAAATATTTCGGTAATTGGCTTGTTGCAGCAAGAGAAGTGGTTAATTCACCTAGATATTATGTTGGTTTTTATAGTGCGATGCAGTATTGGGGTATGCTTACACAACCATTGTTTAAAATTTTTGTAGCAACACCAAAAAGACAGATTGTCCCTTACCAGATGAAGAATAACCTTGTTTTAGTTTATGTAAAAGAAAAATTTATCTGGGGTATAAAAGAAGAGTGGGTTACTCAGACTCAAAAAGTTAGAATAACTGATTTGGAAAAGACAATTTTAGATGCCTTAATACATCCTCAACATTGTGGTGGAATTACAGAGATTGCTAAAGGGATTTGGATAACTAAAGATAAGATTGACTATAATAAAATAGAGGAATATACAAAGAAATATGGTAAAAATGTAGTGGCTAAACGATTAGGTTATATTTTAGAAATACTTAAAATTAACAAACAACCTTTATTATCGGTTCTAAAACAGTATATAAAAAATCGTTATGACTTACTCGATCCTACAATGCCTTATGAAAATAAAAATAAAAATACCTGGCGATTGATTGACAATATTGGAAAAAATCAGATTCTTAATTTAATAAAATATTAATTATTAATATGATTAGTTATTTTCAAATCCAACGATTAGCATCTCAAAAAGAAGTATCAGAGGATATAATTGAGAAAGATTATTTTATAGAATTGATATTGTATTATTTAAGTGATGACGATTTTTTTAATGAAGGAGTTGTCTTCAGAGGAGGTACGGCTTTAAAGAAGATTTATTTTTCTGACTATCGCTACTCGGAAGATCTGGATTTTTTAATAAAAGATAAAGAAAAACTTTTAAATTATTCACAAAAGTTTGATAAAAATTTATAAGAATTTCCTTCTGGATCACCGGCCTATAATCACCCAAAAGTCGACATATTTTAGGTTATCGGAGTTAAAAAATACCGTAGATCACGATACAGTATCAGAAAACACGCGCAGCAGAAAAATAAATAAGAAAAAGACCCTATAGCGGCAAGTTTTATAGCAGTATAGTATCCTGCAACTCTATAATCATCCTAACAAACATGGTCGCAGTCTATATAATCATCACGGATATAATCATCAAACTCGTCAGGGGCAGGCTCTATCCTGGGAGGAGGTCTTTTCCTTTCAAACTCATATATTCCCACATAATCAAGGATCTTCTTAACGATCTTATAATCCTCAATAAAAGCAATAATTCTCATGGTTCCACCGCATTTGGAGCAGGCAAGCGGGTCAACTTCATATATCTTCTGTATGAGCCGTGCCCAGGACCTGTTTAGGGTTCCAGAACTCTCATCTTCTATGATATGATACTCGGGCTGACCCTTTTCTTTTTTTAATCTGCCCCTTGTTGCATTACTATAGCGTCCATAATAATGAACTGTCTGCGCCCCTCTGTCCGGTATATGGGATACCAGGGCTGCCAGCCATTCAAGAGGCTCAAACTCGGCTAAATCTTTTCCATATTTAGACTCATATGTCACCATAGGCCTGTCCGGATAGTATTTCATTCTCTCTTGTGAAAAAGACGCCCTTATGACATACCTTGCCAGATTTTCTGTAGATATCTTATCTTTAGGATATATCCTCTTTCCGCTATAGACACTGAAGCCGGTGTGCCTCCAGCTACTTATCAACTCTATTACCCTTTCAGTGATAAGGCCCTTTTTAAAAAGCATCTTAAATATCCTGTGTATAAACAGTTTCTCGATTGCTGCTGTATCGATATCAATTGAGGGAGCGTAGAAGAAGCCATCACCGCAGAAACAGCCGTCTGCAGCCAGTATATGGATATGGGGATTGAATGATAGGAAATCCCCGAAGGTTTGTATTACTGCCACTGCTGCCGGATTTCCCCCCTCTTTTATGCAGGTACCCCTGTAGTAATCCCTTACAGTCTCCCAGGAGATCCTGGAGAGGTCTTTTAATAGATTTCTGTTAAATAGAAAATATTTCCTTAAGATCTTTGGAATGGAGAACACAAAGTGCCTGTGGGGAACTTTCTTTAGGATACTTTTACAAAGAAACTCGCCGAATGTCGACACATATGCCGACAACCTGATTATGCCGGGTATGTTGTAACAATCCCTGCTTTTACCCATTATTTAAGCGATCTTTAAACTTGACTGTACAACCATACAATATTTAGCCGAATTATTATCAAGAGAGCATTCTTTACATATAACTGTACTAACTATATCACCAATTATCGCTTTAGAACTTTCAAAAAATAGAAATATCGAAATTATATGTA
>VGAU01000194.1 GCA_016870675.1 Actinomycetota bacterium
TCATCAAGATTTGGCTCAGTGTTAAGTATTGGGTGTTGCTCCATCGGTTATCCTTTCGTTTTTGTTTTGATAACCGATGTTAGCATATTTTAAAATGCATTCCATGCACGCTTACCGAAAGGACACAAATGTTAAAAATAGAAAAAGTAGAAAAAGTGATTAAATTGTCAAAGAACACAAAAATTTAAATATATTTACTAACCGGCTACCGTATCTAGTATTTGGGTATGTTGGACTAAAAATTTGCTCTTTGAAAAATTATATATGCTCCTGTCTCTCATAACGGCATAAATCAGGTCTATAAGCCTTCTGGAAAGACAGGTAATTGCCTCCTTTTTGGTTTTACCCTCCGCTATCTTTTTAAGGTAGTATGCGCGGGACACTGGATTTATATCATTGCCGTTTCTGGTTCTGCTGATATGGGTTAAAACCATAAAATAGATGGTAGAGCGCAAGAATTTCTTACCGTACTTTGATTTTTCAAACTTTTTCTTTCTGCCACTACTTTTCTCCCTGGGGGCAATGCCTACAAACTTAGCTAGTTTGGAAGCAGAGCTGAACCGGCTTATATCTATTACCTGGGATATTATTTTAGCAGCAGTTACAGACTCTATGCCAGGAATAGAGATAAGGCAGACGTAAGAAGATTTTTCCACCAGGGCTTTTATCCTTTCTTCTGCAGATGCCAGTTCTTTTCTAAGATCTGTAAATCTTTTAATATGGCTGGCTATGATATATGCTCTTGTATCTGAAAGATTTCTGTCTATACTAATAGGTAGGTGTGACAGTATAGCTCTTGCTTTTTTTATGCCATGCCTTCCTTTTGAGTTTGCCTTTAGGAAAGTGGCCAGGGTGTCCTCTTCCACTCCTTTTAGAAGATGAGGGTCTGGATACTTTTTAAAAAAAGCAAGAGCTCCCTTGCTAAAAAGGTCAGAAAATACACTGGTTACCCCCATATACTGGCTAAAAAGTAGGCAATGGAGCCTATTTTTAAGCTTGGTAGACTCTTCTACAAGCATCTGGCGATATCTAACCATTTCTCTTATCTCTATGCTTACCTTATCAATTTTTACCGGGGAGAGCTTATCTCTTTCCCTTATCAGGGCCTTGGCAATAAGCACCGCATCCCCAGCATCGGAATGATCTCTGTGGATAGTAGCCTTTCTTGCCCGGTCTGTGTATATGGGGTTTACATCCATGGGACTAAATCCTTTCTGAACCAGATAATCAGCTAGAAAGAACCCCAGCCCCTGACTATCTTCTAGACCAAAGGTAATAGATCTAGATCCTGCCACACTACTAATTTTTTCCATAAGCTTATCAAAACCGCTGTAGCTATTAGCAAAGGTAATGATACAGAGTGTGTTGAAGTAGCTGTCTATTACAGCAGCTGTGTGAGAGCCTTTGTGGGTATCTATTCCCACAAACAGGCAGGTATTCATGGTATCCTCCTTCATGTTGTTTTTATTAAAACTAAGAGTCACTAGCTAGAACCTATCGTTTGTAGCGATCTATGTGCGCAGCATTCTATTAATGGGGTCTAGTGACTTAAAACTGGTGCAGGCAAGTAGCAGTCTTTTAACCAGCATTAACTCAAAAAATAATATTTTGAGCCTGCAAGAAAGGAGTAAGCTATGCTTGCCTGCATAAAACATAAGGAGCAAGATTTTCAAGGTCTTAAATAAAAAGCGATAACTTATCTTAAAGGATAAGCCCGCAGAGTAATTATTTTAATTACTGATTTAAGATTTACTCAAAAAACTTACTCCTGGTAATCATATTATCAGGAATAAGATCTAATATAAATACCAATTAAAATAATAATAATTTATTATTACTTTAACACGATAGGAGCCTATGTTATTGCTACAGACTTAAGTAGTAATAGACTTAATGTTGCAAAAAAAATGGGCGCAAGAAAAACAGTTAAGATTAGCCCGGATACCAATCAGGTAGAAGAAGTAAAAAAAATAACTGAAGGGGGAAGAGGAGTAGATGCAGCAATTGAAGCTACTGGCATCCCTGAAGTCTGGGAGAAGACCATTTTAATAGTAAGAAAGGGAGGAGTGGCAAACCTATTTGGGGGATGTAAATCTAAAACTACAATTACTATAGATACAGCAGTAATCCATTATAATGAAGTTACTATAAAAGGGGTATATCATCATACTCCATATTATGTTAAAAAAGCATTTGACCTTATAACTAACCGTATAATAAATGCCAGAGATTTTATAACCAGTACTGTTCCTTTGGAGGAGCTTATACCAACCTTGGAAAAAGTAGGAAGGCAGGAGGGAATAAAATATAATATAGATGTTGGATAATGCCTCTATTTCAAAAGCAAAAATCATATCTAAAGAAATTCTGGAAAGTAAAAAAACCACTGTTTTAACCGGTGCAGGAATTTCCACAGAAAGCGGAATACCTGATTTTAGAAGCCCGGGTAGTGGTATTTGGAGCAGGTTTAGCATGGATATTATGTCCAGTGATACCCTGTATGGAAATCCTGCCGAATTTTATAAACAGGGATTAAAAATGCTTAAATTTTTATTTTCCATAAAAAAAGCAAAACCCAACAAAGCTCATAAAATTTTAGCTCAATTAGAAAAAGAAGGTCTTATATCAACTGTAATAACCCAGAACATAGATGGTCTTCACATAAAGGCAGGTTCTAAGAGGGTATATGAGGTCCATGGTAATTTAAGAGAAGCTTATTGTCTATCATGTGGAGAAAATTTTAGTTTTGGTATATTAATTAAAAAAGTTATGAGAATGCAAATTCCTCCCAAATGCGATAGCTGTGGGGGGATTATAAGACCAAATGTAGTTTTATTTGGAGACGAGCTTCCCTCTTGCTTTACTGATGCAATAAGGGAGGTAGAAAAAAGCAGTCTTTTATTAATTATTGGTTCAAGCCTTGAAGTCAGCCCGGTAAATACCCTTCCTTATAAATGTAGAAAGTTTATAATTATTAACAAAAAAAGAACCTATTTTGACCCCATGGCTTATCAGGTCTGGCATGAGAGTGCAACAGTGGCGCTGGATTTAATTTATAAGGAAATTAAAAATTTTTAAAAATTATAAATATTACAATTTTTATATAATTTATTTTTATAAATTATCTAATAGGGAAATAAATTTACTTAAACAAATGGGTATAAGAGAACGCTATATAAAGTTTAGAAAAGAAATTCCAGAAAATGTAGCCATGGTGCTTGCTGCCAAAACCAGAATAGCTAAAGAGATATCAGAAGCTATAGATGCAGGAGCAACTGATGTGGGGGAAAATTATATTCAAGAGACACAAGCTGTTTTGGAAGAGCTTGGAACTGGAGTAAAAAAAGTAAGGTGGCACCTAATTGGGCCTCTTCAGAAAAATAAAATAAACCAGGCTCTACCCATATTTGATGTAATCCAGACGGTTGGGGATTATAAGATTGCAGAACATATAGATAAAAGAGCAGAAAAAGCAGGTAAGAAAATAATCCCCATATATATAGAAATTAATATTGCTGAAGAAAAATCAAAGTATGGGATGGTACCTGACTATAAAGCTATTTTTAAATTAATTGAAAAAATATCATCTAATTTTTCCCACA
>VGAU01000195.1 GCA_016870675.1 Actinomycetota bacterium
TAAATAAAACAAATTTATACAAATATGCTTAATGGTAATAAAGTACTGGGAATAATTCCCTCAAGAGGTAAATCTAAAGGACTTCCAGATAAAAATATTAAAGAGCTGGCCGGGAAACCTTTAATAGCCTGGACAATAGAAGAAGTGAATAAATGCAATATTATTGATAAAACTATTATATCAACAGATAGTGAAAAAATTGCAGATATTGCAAAAAAATATGGTGGTGATGTTCCTTTTCTACGTCCCAAAAAATTTGCAACAGAGGCTGCAAAAGGGATTGATGTTATATTCCATGCAATTAGTTTATATGAAAAAGAATTTGATATAATTGCATATTTTCAACCCACTTCTCCGTTAAGAAAAGAAAAAAATATCAAAGAGGCTTTTAAGTTATTTGTAAGTAAAAATGCCAAAGCGGTTATTTCGGTATGTAAATCTGATCATTCTCCCCTATGGGCAAACACTCTACCGGAAGATGGAAATATGAAAGATTTTATAAGTTTTGAAATAAAAAATAAAAATAGGCAAGAACTTAAAAGTTACTATAGAATAAATGGTGCGATATATATATCATATATTTCGTATTTTAAAAAAAACAGAGGATTTTATGGTAGCAGAACATATGCCTACATAATGCCTAAGATAAATTCTGTAGATATTGATGACATAATAGACTTTAAATTTGCAGAATTTTTAATAAAAGAAGGTTTTAATGATTAACATAAGTCAGTATTTGATACAAAAAGATGAATCTATAAAAAAAGCGATAAAGCTAATAGATGAAGGTGGTCGAAAAATTGTTTTTGTTGTTGATATTAAAAATAGATTATATGGAGCACTTACTGATGGAAATATTAGAAGATGGATAATTAAAACCGGAGGAATTAAAGGCAAAGTAGATGATATCTGCAATAAGAATCCCATATTTTTTGAAAAAGATTATTCTATTGGGAAAGCAAAAGAAATTTTGCTTTCAGAGAAAATAGAAGCACTTCCAGTTGTTGATAAAGAAAGAAAAATAATAAAAATATTGTTTTGGGATGATATTTTTAAAGAAGAAAAAAAAGATTTTACTCAAATTTATCTGCCTGTTGTAATAATGGCAGGAGGTAAAGGAACAAGACTTGATCCATTTACTCGTATTTTACCTAAACCACTTATACCTATTGATGGCAAAGCTATAATTGAAGTAATTATGGATGACTATGCTAAATTCGGGATGAAAAAATTCTATATTACCATTAACCATAAAGCAAAAATTATAAAAGCATATTTTGAAGAACAAAAGAGCAGCTACAGTCTTGAATTTATTGAAGAAGATACTCCATTGGGAACTGCCGGAGCTTTAAAATTATTAGAAAATAAAGTCAATACTCCTTTTTTTGTATCAAACTGCGATATTATAATAAAAGAAGACTATGCAAAAATATATGATTTTCATAAAGAAAATAACTTTGCACTAACTCTTGTTGGATCAATGCAGCACCATATCATACCTTATGGTGTCTGTGAAATTGAAAATGGAGGGATATTAAAAAGGGTAAATGAAAAACCTGAATATGATTTTCTCGTAAATACAGGTATGTATTTGTTAAATCCGGAAACTTTTATATTTATCCCTGATAATAAATTTTACAACATAACTGATTTAATAGCTGATCTTAAGAAGAATAATTATAAAGTAGGAGTTTACCCGGTCTCTGAAAAATCATGGATTGATGTAGGGCAATGGGAAAAATATAAATTAAGTTTAGATAAATTGCTGTAGGTAGTTATAGCTAATTAAGAAACTTAAAATGCAGGAGTTTATCAATCATTAAGATTGAAATATGTTCTGTGGGGATATAAGGTAACAATTATAGTAAATGGATAAAAACACACCAAAATACACAGCTATTTTTGGGAATAATGCGATCGAATATCTGGATCTTTTTTTTAGAGGTGCCCTGTGCCACAGGAAGATGTATATTTTTCGACCGCTTTTGGCCACTAGGCTTTCAAGTATATTCGAGAGTAAGATTATCACAGCCAAGTACCTCAAGAAATATATTGTAAAAGGAAGTTTTTTAATTGGTGATAAAAAAGGACTATGGTATAAGATAAACCAAGAAGCAATTGATCTTACGAATTCTTTCTATAATAAAAATTTAGCCAGTAACTTGACAGTGAAGTTCTATAACCGAATGTTTAAAACGGCTAAGTTCGAAGCCTATCTTAAGAAAGAGATTTCAAAGCATATTTTTGCTGTAATGCGTCAGTTTTATGGAGCCTATTTTTCGGATATCGGTGAAAATGTGTTTATTATGGTAAAATCGCCCCTTAACATATTTATAGCAAAGTATTTGCAAGAAAAAGGATTGACAAAGGGCAATATTCGCATGATAAGACCTTTCTTTTTATTGATGCCTTTTTTCCTGTATTATGGGTGGTTTATGAGTGAATTTCTACGTAGAGGTATTTCCATAAGAACGGCAAGGAAAAAATATAAGTTTTCAATGGAGGCAGTATGGAGCTTTAAAAACCTAACATTGAGAAACGATATCATTATAGACGGGTCAAAGATAATAAAAAAAGATGTTCTGTTTGTGCAGTTTGTTCGTGGCAATGGAGAAAGTGACCGATCTTATAACGAAACGGTCATAAGGGGTTATGATACTTTGTCTATCCCAGAACTCAAAATAAGAATAGGACGGTATTTTCCAGTCATTTTCTTACTATACTTTTTTGCTCCATTTATATCTTTTGTAGCAGCTATTTTCTTGCGAAAGATATATCTTTTGCACCATCTTTTAAAGTTTTACAGGGAATGCTTTCCAATAGAACTTTTCATGCAGCACTGTCTTGTGGCAAAGAATGTTTCTATGTGTGATCACGCTGAAATAGGTGCGACTATAGTTATGAACAGGTACGGCACAAAAAACGTTATATTTCACTGGAGCGATCTGACTAGCTTTAAGGATTTACTTCTGGCGTTTATCGCACATAACGAATATATGTCATGGGGCGATAAACATTATTCTTTACATTCCGATAATTATTACGTGGACAGGCACTTAAATATTGGATGTATTTACAAAGAAGCATTTAACAGGGCTTTGGCAAAAAAAGAAGAGATAGCTGCAGGTATAAAAGGGTTAAAAGTGGATTATCCGAAGGTAATATTTTTTGATACTTCATTTAGCAATGGCTGCCAATATACGGAAAATTTTTATATACGATATCTAAATATGGTGGAGGCTTTCTGTTTAAGACATCCCGAGGTGAATGTTTTGTTCAAACCGAAGATCGGTGCTGACACAATAGAAAAAAGTTTTGAGGAACATCTTGAAGATTATAGGAGAGAGATGATGGAAATGTCCAATCTGGATAATTTTTTCTATCTTGATCCTTCCAAATGGTATTTTGAGAAATCTCTAGCGATATGCGATGCATGCGTTAGCATGGGCATGAACTCTCCTTCTACTGTAGCGCTTATTTGTGGGAAAAATGGTCTTTATTACGATGATACCGGAAACTTAGAGCATCCATTTGCAAAACACTACCAAAACATTATTGTTTTCAGTGACAAGGAACTTTTATTTAAACAAATCGACAATAT
>VGAU01000196.1 GCA_016870675.1 Actinomycetota bacterium
ATGACTACTCTGGTTCCATAACCTGTTCTTTTCTCAATTTCTTTTGCCACAACATTGCCTATCCCGCCAAGCTGTACATGGCCAAAACTATCAATTGCACCAGAAGCTGTTACCTGCTCTTCTCCTTCAGCAGGCTTTGCTCCTTCAGCAACTGCGATTATAGCAAAGTCCTTGCCTCTTTCCCTTCTCTTTTCTATAACATTTACAATTTCATCATAGTCAAAAGCAACCTCAGGAATTAAAATAACATCGGCTCCACCAGCAATCCCTCCACTTAAGGCAAGCCAGCCTGCATCTCTTCCCATAATTTCCACTATCATTATTCTACTATGTGAAGATGCTGTAGTGTGAATCTTATCAAGGCAATCCGTTACAACCTCCAGTGCAGAGTCACTACCTATAGCATAATCAGAATGGGCAATATCATTATCTATAGTCTGAGGAACACCAACACCTTTTATTCCATACTGGGTCAACCTGGTTATAACACCATTAGTATCATCTCCGCCAATAGTTATTATGGCATCCAGCTCAAACTTTTTTATATTCTCTTTAACCTTTTCAACTCCATTTTCTATCTTGAAAGGATTAGTCCTTGATGTTCCAATTATGGTACCGCCTTCTCCAAGTATCCCTGAAACTGATTCTCTGTCCAGTTCCTCTGCATTACCTTTAACCAGGCCTTCCCATCCATTTCTAATCCCGATTACTTTATATCCATATTGTGATGCCTTTAGATAAATTGCTCTTATAGCTGCATTTATTGCCGGAGAATCCCCTCCGCCGCATAAAATACCTATTTTCTTTATCATTTTTATACCCATTCCTTTCGCTTCGCTCAAGGCACAAAACGGGATGAAAACCGTTGTCCTTAAGCATTTTTTCTTTTATAAATATATATTGCCAATTTGATTTTCTTTAAGACTTATCTCCTATAATAAAATAATAATTTATTTGTATTATATAAGCCTGGTATTCACAGTTAAAGTAACTCCAGGTATAAAATTAATAATTAAATATTTTTTAAAAAATCAACCTCTACCAAAATTAAGATTATATTAATTTTTGGCATATAATCAACTTAATTTTTTAGTTATAATATCATTTACTATTCCAGGATTTGCCTTGCCTTTGGTTTTAGCCATTACTCTTCCGATTAAAAAGCCTATAGCTTTATCCTTTCCCTCCTTGAACTGTTCCACCGCGCCGGGATTATCTTTAATGACCTCTTCAATAATGGCTTCAAGCAAACCTTCATCGCTTATCTGCTCCAGCCCCCTATCTTCGATAATCTTCTGTGGGTTCCCCCCGGTGCTGAACATCTCTTCAAATACTGATTTGGCTATTTTAGAATTGATTTTGCCCTTATCGATTATTTCCAGCATCTTGCAGAGGTTCTCAGGAGTTACCCTGCTATCTTTAATGGTCATTTTTTCTTTATTTAGAAGTGCGCTGAAGTCACTCATTATCCAGTTGGCAATATTTTTAGCATTATTATAATGCCTGCAGCACTGCTCAAAATAATCTGCCAGACCTTTATTATTAGCCAGAAAGCTGCTGTCATATTTAGGTAGGCTGTACTGCTTCTCAAATCTTTTAGCTTTTACAGAAGGCAGCTCTGGAATTGTCTTTCTAATATCCTCTATCATCTTATCCTCTATATAAATAGGAACCAGATCTGGCTCCGGAAAATATCTGTAGTCATGGGCTTCTTCTTTAGAGCGGAGGGCTTTGGTGGTTCCTGTTTTGCTGTCATAATGCCTTGTCTGCTGAATTACTTCACCGCCGGCCTCCAGAACTTTAACCTGTCTTTTAACTTCATACTCCAGCCCTTTTTGCAGGAATTTAAAGGAGTTTAAATTTTTAATCTCGGTCTTTGTGCCAATTTTATCTTCGCCTGTTTTTCTTACAGAAACATTGGCATCACACCTCAAGCTCCCTTCTTCCATACTGCAATCGCTGACATCCAGAAACAGAATTAAATTCCTTAATGTTATCATATATTCCTTTGCTTCCTCGGGCGATCTTATATCCGGCTCCGTAACAATTTCTATAAGAGGAGTTCCGGCACGGTTAAAATCAACTATACTGGCTTCAGATTCACTTATTCTTCCAGTTGTTCCCTTATGCAGGAGTTTCCCCGTATCTTCCTCCATATGCACTCTTGTTATTCTCACCCTCCTCATATAGCTGCCCATATCAACATCAAGGTAGCCTCCAACTCCCAGAGGCAGGTCATACTGTGAAATCTGGTAATTTTTGGGCATATCAGGATAAAAATAATTTTTTCTGTGGAAGATAGTATATTTTTTAATCTTACAATTTAGTGTCAGGGCAATCTTTGCGGCATATTCAATTGCCTTTTTATTTATAACTGGAAGTGACCCCGGATGTCCCAGACATACAGGACAGGTATATATATTTTTCTCCTCACCAAATGAAAGCCTGCACCCGCAAAACATCTTGGTATTGGTATAAAGTTCAACATGAGTCTCTAAGCCTATAACCGGTTCATATTCGTTTTTCATTTTTCAGTCCAGATATAATATTTATTAATTTAAAAAAACCAATCTTGCATAAGCTGATAAAAACACCTGGTAATCTGTTATAACCCCGGCCTGCCGGTAAAGCCTATTGCCTTCTCCAGGCTGTAAGCTACCTTCAGCACATTATCCTCTCTTAATACGTTTCCAATAATCTGCAATCCAATGGGCAATTTACTGCCGGACAGCCCTGCAGGAATTGAAATTGCCGGCAGTCCCGCCAGATTTACCGGTATAGTACAGATATCCGAAAGATACATAGTCAATGGATCTTCCATCCTCTCTCCAATCTTAAAAGCCGTAGTAGGCGATGTCGGAGAGATCAGAACATCAAATTTTTCAAAAGCCTTTTTAAAATCATTTATAACGAGCGTTCTTACTCTCTGTGCCTTCTCATAATACGCATCATAATATCCTGCTGACAGACAGTAGGTTCCTATCATTATTCTTCTTTTAACCTCATCTCCAAATCCCTCTGCCCTGGTCCTGCGGTACATTTCCCTTAAGGTCCTCGCTTCCACATCCCTGTATCCATATCTTACTCCATCAAATCTTGAAAGGTTTGAACTGGCTTCAGAAGGAGCAATAATGTAATACACGCTCAGCGCATATTCCAGGCTTGGCAATGAGATCTCTTCAACTATGCCACCCATATCTTCAACCAGTTTGATGATCCTGCAAACTTCTTCTTTTACTTCCCGGTCGATACCTTCAACCATCAGTTCCTTCGGAACTCCGATCCTCATATCTTTTATGTCTGCCTTAAGGAAGCTTTTATAATCCGGAACCTCCACATTTATAGAGGTGGAATCTTTTCTGTCATGGCCGCAGATTATATTAAGCATCGCTGCGCAATCTTCAACATCTCTTGTAAGCGGCCCTATCTGGTCAAGTGAAGATGCAAACGCTACCAGTCCATACCTGGACACCATCCCGTATGTGGGCTTAAATCCGACAACACCGCAAAGAGATGCAGGCTGCCTTATTGAGCCGCCGGTATCAGATCCAAGCGAGCATACAGCTTCA
>VGAU01000197.1 GCA_016870675.1 Actinomycetota bacterium
GATCGATGTAAATTTTCTCTCCTGCATCGGTCTCGAATAAAAACGATGCGTGGCCTAACCACGTAATAGTTACTTTTTCCATGATACCCTCCTTCATATCGTAGTATTTCGTAATGCGTAAAACGTAAAACGTAAAGGGGCTCTTCTTACGTTTTACGTTTTACGTTTCACGTATCTTTAACGTTTTATCACTGCCCAGATAGTTTTAAAGATGACTTTCAAATCTAAAAGAAAACTACGGTTTTCAATGTAATTCAGGTCGATATTTAACTTCTCAGGCAGAAGCTGGGTGATGTAGTATTGTTCTGGGTCTGATTGCCCCTTGAGTTTCAATTCTTCATCGCGGTTTTCCAACTGTGCTGGGCCTGCGATGCCCGGTCTTACTGAAAGCACACGCTGCTGTTCTTCCGTGTAGTATTTCACATAAATAGGAGCCTCTGGACGCGGCCCGATAATACTCATATCGCCTTTCAAAACATTGAGTAGTTGAGGAAGTTCGTCTAATTTTGTATGACGTAAGAAATTACCTATTTTTGTAATCCTTGGGTCTTTGTACGTTGTGAGACTACTTCCCATGGACGCGGCGTTGACGACCATTGTGCGAAACTTATACATCAAGAAGAGGCTTCCATAACGTCCTACTCGTTTCGCCCGATAGAATGCTGGCCCAGGCGACTGAAACTTAGCCAAAATAATGCAGATGAGAAAAATGGGAGACAATATTATCAAGCCAATCAACGCGCATGAGATATCAAACGCACGTTTGGCGATGGAATATAATATTTTAGTGCTCATAGACATTAACTTTGGATGTAATCTACGCCACCATAAAGTTACTATAAAAGTGCAAAAGATAATTAGTAACCCGATTATTTGAACAAATGATATACTAACCCCTAAATACAGCAAAAGAACAAATACCCAAATCAGAATTTGAACAAATGCTATGAGTAATAAGGTTTCTTTGAGAAAAGATTTAATATTTGTGATTTTATTCTTCACTTTCCATGATTTTTCGTTTTTTAGGAGTTTCATGATAACGAATTAGACCGAGTGCAAGGCTGAGTAAAAGGCTTTTCCACCAGACGCCTGTTGTGATAGCGACCCAATTCGGAAAGATGAGGCTGACTATCCACAGTGAAAGGTAGCCAATGGCGGCGAGGAAAAGTGGCAGTGTAATAATCCCGGTCAGGCACGTGGCTATGATAAAAATGCCATAGACTTTTCCGACGATAGTCATCACAACCCCAACAAGAAAACCGACGATAAATGCTATCAAAAGGACATTGAGTGTCGAATCGACAAATACGACCGGTGGATGTGGGAACGCAATCCATCCAATTCTCTCGAAAACAACCAGAATAAAACCGCTAATGACGCCATTGATTAAAAATCTCATACCCTTCCCTTCCTCTTTATGGTAACCTGAATTATATAATTACCAAAGAAGTGAAACGTGATGCGTGATGCGTGATACGTGATATGAGGTTTTATCACGCTTCACGTTTCACGTTTCATTTGCTGTTATAGCAGGTCACTAACTCTATCTATTATTGTCCTAATATCACGTAGCGCTTGCACCGCGATGTCTGGTTGTACAACACAACCCTCTAAGCTACCATAGTGTTCCTCTAAACAGTTCAGCAAAAGATTCTTCAGCTTAGGTTCGACATCATTTGGCGAATATGGCAACTTACTATCGATGTATACCTGCTCTAATAGTTTCTCTTGTTCGGCGAAGTATTCTTTAATCCGTTCCTCTGTCCATTCACCTCTACGTATTGCTTTCAGACGTTCATTATCTCTTTGTAAATCCAGGTCACCTTCTTTGAGTATCTGTTCGACTTCTCCCATCAGACGGACGAGGTGATATACATATTTTGTGTCGTAGCCGAATTGTAGCACCAATGGAATTCTACTATTAGCAGCATTCTCAACTTCAGTTTTCAGCTTATATAACTCAATAAGCTCCGTATCGGTCAGTTTTTGTAGTGATGACATATAGTTCTCCTTCATTAGCCTGTTGGAACAGGCAATTTAAGTTGTTTGGGTTCTTTATGTATTCTTCTGTAATCAATGCGTACTGAATATTATTTGCGTTACAGTATTTTCGATGTCCTGTTATCTTATATTCGTTGTCTTTGTAGTTTATTATGCTTGTGGGTTTAACCTCAAGCAATATTTGGTGGCCGCTTACCATCGTGACTAGAAAATCTGGTTTCGTATATTTCGTTAATCCTTCGCTGTCGATATAAGGTACAGCGAAAGATTCACCTGCGTACGAAATGACGAAAGAACAATCATCCATGCATTCAGCCACTTTTAGCTCCCAGGAACTTCTGAAAAAAATTTCTCCTTTAGCGCATTTTGGGGATTGGTGGTGACCATGCTTATGGGCCGTGAATGTGGTGTGATAAGATTTGTTGCATTGAGCCTTGCTGAAGCGTTCACGTATTTTATTCAATTCCTCTTTGGAATAAGATGCCCATCTTCTCCGTGCTCGCTCTCTGTGTGCTTTTCTCTTTTCGGGGTTATCTACAAGAGAACGCCTGAACGGATTACCATTCCCGGAGATATCAGCATGGTTATCTGACATCTTTTTCTTAGCGGCTTCAGTATGCTTCTTCCCAATGTCTTGTGCCTTGTGCTCATGTCTTCGGATTTGAGCCTCATTATCATCTGGACGAGTACAACGCACAAACATATAAAAAGGATTATTCTTGCCTTTGAATAGTTCGCTAAGATATTCCCTTTGATATTCAGGCATAGGTATGCCCTCGGGCCTGCCGATTGTAGAGCCTTCTTTTTTGAAGAATCCTTTGGGTGTGGGTACTCCATGTTTTTTTATGTGATTCCTTATTGTGTTTTTGGAGACTCCATACTTCTTCATTTGTTGCCATATGGTGGCGCCGGACTCAATATCTTCTATCAAAACATCCTTATCTACCATCTTTTTCTTGCCCAATTTTGATACCTCTCCTGCTTATTTCTTCCTTAATATCATCAAGTGTTATCGTTTCTGGCACATTATGTGTCTCGTTGAATAAGTACAATTTTCGAGCAGGTATGTTTTTGCCGAAACCTTTTTTAAGCATTTGGTACGCATATCCTTTGAATGTATGCCAGCACTTCTTATTGAGGAAGTCACGTCTCGCTGCTCTTACCATCTCGCCCACTTTTGTGGAATGTATAACACAATTAGTCGGTGTGAATAAGCTATCCACCATATTGGGATTCATGTGCATACATAGGTGGAAATACCTAACTATGTTGTATATAAAGATGTCATACTCCCGTCCTTTTCCGCCGTTTGCGGTAGGGTCAACCACATTAACTGCTTGGAACTGCTCGAATTTCTCGCCCTGTTCTCCGAAGCCAATGATAACGCCGGCTAAGTGAGGGAATATAATATGCTTCGGCGGCATACAGAAACCATATATATCCATATCGGAGCTATCATCGCTTACGCCATAAGCCTGGCTACCCATGATTGTAGCATAGCACATATTATCGGGCAACCATTTCGGTGGATGTATCAATTTTTTTCTGGTTAGTTCTT
>VGAU01000198.1 GCA_016870675.1 Actinomycetota bacterium
TTTCCTTTTAATAATTATGTTTAGATAACTGTCAATTATTATAGCATATTTAGGTAATTATTACTATGTGTTTTTAGGCTTATATTCAATTAATTTCTATTCTCGGACAGGCTCCTAGTATCAACGTAATAGTCTTTGCGGCCATACACTATTTTTTTTAGTTCCCGGGATTTCATATTATTTCCTTTCTTAATTTTATAATCTTCAACCTACCCTCTGGGCGGAGAGTAGGTTCAGGATTATATACCTTCATCTAGACTTTGGTGTATTTCTTAATTAATACACTTGCAGGAGTCTCTTTAAAATATAAATCTCTTTCAATTCCCAACCCAAAGGGCCCTTTAACGCTTTCCAGTTCTTCAAGACTAAAGTAACCCCATTCGTCGCAGTAGTCCCCAAATATAGACACGTATCCGAAGAAGATTTTATCTTTTGGGTCATATTCCGTAGCCAACCAGGTCCCTGCTCCTGCAGGATTAAAGAATTTTGCTATTACAATCGGGTCTTTATTTTCCTGGCTTCCAATCTGTCTGAATCTTTCTTCTAATTCTTTAGTCATTAATTTCATTTTTCCTTCCTTTCCTTAAAAAAAATATTTACCTTCCAACTGCAGCTCCGACCAAAGACCTGGCTGATGTCAAGGGAAATTTTTTGTATTGCGCGAAGGATAAATAGCGTAGCGGTTTATGTTCGCTTAAAAAATAAAGGAAAAATTGTACTTGACATCGTTAAGCCAGGTTCTTTGGTATCCTTTCCCGGAAGGTAAATATGGCCACAGGGTATTATTGATCCTTTAGTCTTATATATTCTCCTTTAATTTAGCCTGTGCAGGCTGTTGAAAACTATACCCGGTTTTCAACAAATGCACAGGAGTATTTTAGGGGCTTTTTTAAATGAGCCGTGTGCGAATTTGAAAAAGGGGGTAGGGGTGTGGGGGTTTGTTTTATCATAAAAAAGTGCACTGTTGTACACCATTTTATCAAAGTACTAAAATCCCGTACACGGGACGAGGTGAACCCGGGTTCACCAAGTATAAAAAGGTATCTGGCATTGAAAGACACTCTATATAAATTCATCTACAGCACCATATTTCTTGGCCTCAAGATTAAGTGGACTAAGAAAAAAATCTTTTTGAAATGAGAAATCGAATAAAAAAAGAGGGTAGGTGTTGTATTGTCTCTCTTTTAATATTCTCAATTACTTTCTTTATACAGTCATTTCATTTCCAGTAACATTATCAATTATTTCTGCGTGTATTTTTTCTTTCTCAAATAATTCCTTGATTTTTACTTCTAACTCTTCAAAATGCTGTCCATCTAAAAGTGTATAAATATTAATCTCAAATGTAGACATATTAAATTTACTCCTTTCTTATTAATAATAACTTCCTTCCATTTCAATTTCTCTATTCCATTTTTTATCGTACTCATCCCAATATTTTTTTACATTAATTTCTTTAATGCCGGCAATGGTCTTTATATTTTTAGGTATAGCATAATATTTTCCGGTATCCCCATTACATGCTAAAAATTCCCCGATATCTCTGTAACTTCTAAAATATCCAAATTTTTCTTTTGGATCTAATCTAACTAATGAAATCATAATTATCCTTTCTATTAAACTCTCTTATATTCCTTCATTCCATATTTATCAAAATAATCCAAAACTGCTTTTTTGGTCCATGAATTTGGTAAATGTCTTCTTTCTTTAATTTCTGACATTGACCAACCATGTCTAAGCATAAATGCTACTATTGTGGCTTCCATATGAGTATCAGAAGGATACAAAGGTACAAGTGGATATAATATTTTTCCATCTTTAAATATTGGCTTTTTTACATTTGCGGGTATTGCTTCTGGTCTGCCCATAATTTTTATTTCTTCTGCTCTTGATTGCTTTACCTTAACAATATGATGACATTCTTGTCTTCTGAACTTCCACACTGGACAACTGCAGCCATAGTTACCATTTACATCAATAGCAACCGTATACTCACCATTCCCAGATGAACTTTGGACCTTCCATTTTTTAATCCATTTCATTTTTTACTCCTTTTTTTATTCTTTAGAGCAGATGGGTAGCCTCACAAAGAAATTCAGCTGCTCATATATATGATCTGGTTTTCTTCCTTCTTCTGTTCCTTTTCTAACTAGAATTGTAGTAGTTCGCCCTGGTATTATTTCTATTTCTATAGGTATGTAACAATAGAACTTTTTTCTTGGGGAGCATGCTAAATATTCTCTATTAGTTTTATAGTCGTATATCCACATTTAATTTTCCTTTCTATCCCCAATCACCAATCAGGTTACTTTGCCTGAAGCTATAAAAACCGCCCGAGGCTACTATTATATGGTCAAGTACATTTATACCTAAAATCTCTCCTGCTTTATTAAGTCTATCTGTTATTTCTATATCGTCATTTGAAGGTTCAGGATCTCCTGATGGGTGATTGTGCATAAAAATTACACTTGCAGCATTAGATAGTATTGCTCCTTTATAAACTTCTCTTGGATGCACGATTGAACTCGTGAGGATTCCTGTTGAAACTACTTCAAAACTTATAATCTGATTTTTAATATTTAAGTGTATGCAGATAAATTTTTCTCTGTCACACTTTTTGAGATCTTTTGCAATCTCTGATTTTGCAATCTCTTCACTACATCTGTAATGCGGGTTAGATAATTGAACTTCTCTAACCATTGATAACTCTACCTGAGGTATAAAACTAAATAATGTTTTTTGGATTTTCATCTCATACTTTCCTTTCCTTTAAAAAATATTTACCTTCCAACCGCAGCTACAACCAAAGGTTCTGGCTGATGTCAAGGGAAATTTTTTGTATTGCGCGAAGGATAAATAGCGCAGCGGTTTATGTTCGCCTTCTTAATAAATAAAGATAAAATTTCCCTTTACATCAAAGACAGGTTCTTTGGTATCTTTTCCTGGAAGGTAAATATGGCTACAGGTTATTTGCGATCTTATTATCTTATATACATTTTTCTTTAATTTAGCCTGTGCGGGCTGTTGGAAACCAGGCAGCTAAAAGCCCGGTTTTCAATAAATGCACAGGAGTATCATTTAAGTACTAAAATCCCGTACACGAGACGAGGTGAACCCGGGTTCACCAAGTATAAAAAGGTATCTGGCATTAAAAGACACCCTATGTAAATTCATCAACAGCGCCGTATTTCTTGGCCTCAAGATTAAGTGGCCTAAGAAAAAAGCTTTTTGAAATGAGAAATCGAATAAAAAAAGGGGGTAGGTGCGTATGGGAAAACATTATAAAATTAGCCAGCTTTTGGAATAAATCTTATATCCAGTTCAGTTTCTAAAGCTTCAGCAATTTTTTATAATAATCTTAACGATGTATTATGCCTTCCGCTTTCTATTCTTGCTATTAGATATTCTGGTGAAATCGGACACTACTTCTGGTTTCTAAGGGACAGCAGTTCTGATTTTTAAAGGACACTTATACAAAGCCATCCATATCTTCAAGTTCCACTATACAGATAGTAGAAAGATTCT
>VGAU01000199.1 GCA_016870675.1 Actinomycetota bacterium
TTACCTTTTTTTTACAGTTATTTTTCTGGCAGCATTAATTATTTTTTTAGAAATTACAAATTTTAGCTTCTATAATAACTACTTTAATGATTTCTTTCATAATATATTAGATATTTTAAATTTTTAATCATTCCCAGGCGCTGTTTTTTTTAACCTGCCTTCAAAATATGGTCTTACAATATATACAATTCCTCCCGCCATTCCTAACAGAATTAACATTAAGAATATCAGAAGCGAACATAAAGCAGCCTTTTCATTTGCTGTCCCCATGGCCACCAGAATAAATACCAGGGAATTTTCCCTCAGCCCGATACCGCCAATAGAGATGGGAATCATAGCTATAGTAGCCACCACCGGTACAATAAATATAAATGCAGTTAAACCATGAGTCAAATTAATTCCCAGAGCCCTGGCTGCCAGAAAATAATTCAATATAACTGTAAATTGGAGAAGAAAACTGAATATCAACACCTTTATCAATGCCATTTTGTATTTTTTAAAGCTCATAAGAGTCCTGTAGACATTGTATAGCTTTTCTTTTAATTTACGCAAATATTTAAATCTGCTAAAAAGCTTTCCCAATCTTAATACAGAAGGATTAATAATCAAAAAAGCAAGAGTTATAGTTATAACAAAAAATATAACAATAGGAATTATTACTGATTGGTTACCAATAGTGGTAAACCCTAAAAATAAAGCTACGACAGCATAAGTTATTGCACTTACTATTCCAGAAAATCTTTCTACCAGGATTACTGAAGCAGATGCACCCAGAGAAATATTAGCTTTTTTTGAAGAATCATAAGTTCTAAATACATCTCCTCCAATAGTGGTAGGTAAAAAATTATTAAAGAAAGAACCTATAAGCACAGTAACTGTCAGGACACCGGTTCCCAATCTTACTTTTTGAGTATTTAATAAAGTTTTCCACCTGACAGCAGTTATCCAGATCCCAAAAAAATTGGTTGAAAATGATAGCAGAAGTAAAATCTTATTAGATGATTTTAAAATTTCAATTACACCGTGGAAATCTTTTAATTGCGTTTTTATTAAAAAAACAATCAAGGAAACGCTGATAAGAATTCTTGCTATAAGAAGTATCGTTTTATTGTTTTTCCTGTAGAAAGAGATTATCTTATTTTTCATTTTTCCTGTAATTAACTAATTATTTTCTGGATTTGACAACTCTGGCGGGTATTCCTGCAGCTATGGAGAAAGCCGGTATATCTTTGGAAACTACTGCTCCTGCTCCAATTATAGTATCTTCCCCTATGGTTACGTTATCAAAAACCTTAACGCCTGCACCTATCCAGCAATTTCTCTCTATCTTTATACCGTATGAAATTTTTTCCTGTTCTGTGATAGGAATATCTACCCTGGAATAATCATGCCCTCCACCAATGATATAAACATAAGCAGCGATTAATGTATTCTCACCAATAGTAACTTTACTTCCCGAAAATATCTCACTATTAAATCCTATGTTCACATTTCTTTCCAATATTATATCCCCGTTTTTACAACTTAATATACTGCCTCTACCGATAAAAACATTTTTGCTTATATAAATACCATCATTTTCCAAGCCTTTGGCATCCAGGACGCAATAGTCGTCTATTGTCACGTCATCTTCAATAGATATTTTATAAGGGTGTCTTAAAGTCACAGATTTTCCAAAGTTTACCCTTTTCCCCACTTTCTTAAAGAGCAGAGGATAGAACAAATTCCTTAAAAAAATACCCAGGGCTCCAGGCATATCCTGAAACAGCATGGTTATTATTTCATATTTTAATAAACTAAAGAAACCTTTCTTTCCCACAAAAAGATTAATATATTTAGCAATCTTTGATCTGTCTCTGGAAAGAAGCTCTTTCTGTATTCTATCTTCGTATTTTTCTATTTAAATCAACTCCCCTTCTAGTTCATATAGATTAAATTATAAAATAATTAAAAGTATCTCTTAAATATAACCATTATCCATATACCATTTTGCAGTTAAATGTATGCCCTTTCTTAGATCAAATTCTGGCATATAGCCTAAAATCCTTTTTGCTTTTGAAATATTAAAAGCCCTATCTTTCTTAAAAAACGCCACCCTTCTTTTATATAAAGGCGGCTCTTTCTTTAAAGGTTTATAAGCATATTCCATTAAGACGGATAAAACCTCAATTGGTTTATAGGGGAGATGAATTTTTGGAGGCCTAACCTTAAACTCATCAGCAATAATCCGGAACAACTCATTTAAAGTGGTATATTTATCTCCTCCAATAATAAACACCTCTCCTACTGCTTTCTCTTTCTCCGAAGCAAGTATAAAACCTGAAACCAGATCATTTATATAAACCATATGATACAAGGCTTTTCCACTGCCAAGGACATAAAATTTCTTCCGTGCGATCATTCTAAACATTTTGAGCAGCCTCATATCGCCAGGTCCATAAATAGCACAGGGCCTGATTACCGAGGCAGGCAGTTTCTTTTCTCTGGCAAATCTCAAAACCTCTTTTTCTGCTTCGCATTTAGATTGTTGATAAACATCCCCGGGGCTATATGGCGCTGTTTCATCAGAAGGTACAGTAGTAACAGAACTGACCACTCCAATAGTGCTGCAATGTACTAACTTTGAAACATCGTATTTCACGCATGCCTCTAAAATATTTCTTGTACCATCATAATTAACAGCCCAATAAGCTCTTTCAGGCAGATTTGACTCTCTAAATGCAGCTGCTATATTAAACACCTTATCCATTCCCTTTACTGCCCTGTCCACATCATCCCTTTCAGAGATATCTCCGATTACAATTTCTGCATCAAGGTCTTCTAAGAAATCGGTTTTGCTGGTCGGCCTTGCCAGCACTCTTACTTCCACCCCTTTTTCAATTAGACTTCTTACCAGATTACTCCCGGTAAAGCCAGTCCCTCCTGTAACCAGGGCTTTCATATAAATTCTCCTTTAACTTCTTAAATGATCCCTCAAAAAAAATCCCAGATATTCCCTGGGAATCTTCATGAAAGTCTTCCTTCCAATTCTGTCGCAATCCCTGCAGGGAATTATATTGCCGATTTCACCAGCCTTAAATGTTTCCCTCATGCTTTTTATGATTTTACCATTAAAAATTTCATTTACCCTATTTTTATATAAATCTCCCAGGCAAATTTTACCTTCAAAGTCCTGCGGGCATAAAAATACTCTTCCATCATAAAATATAGTTAACGAATACCATGGAAAAGTACAGGGAATTACCTTCTTATTTTCTTTTTTCCTATTATTTATTAGCCCGTTTACTTTAAGCAAGCCACCCCAGTTATGAGGAATTCTTGAAATTAACTTATTTAGAGGAAGATTTTTAAAATTTTTTAAAAAAACATTTTTTTGCCTTATTGTCTCGCTTGTAGATAGCTTTCCCCAATCCTGGATAACCTGGATAATGGTATATGGTTTTTTTGACTTCAACTGCTTTTTTATTTTAAGAAAATTGATTATATTTGTTAAAC
>VGAU01000200.1 GCA_016870675.1 Actinomycetota bacterium
GAACGAGAGTTTTGATACTTGCCTTCATCACATGCCAGAAGGGTAAGTGCGTTTAATACTTTCTGGGACCTGTGCTTTCCTTTTGAAGTCATCTCGGTTAAATAATTCCTTTCCTCTTCTGTAAGTGTCACAGTGTATTTCTTCATATCTGCCCCCTTTAGTAGGAGTTGATAATAAAGAAATCATAGCATTTATGTTACGACTTTACAAGTGTGACATGACACTAGGTAAAAGTGGCAGATTTGGAACTGATTACCCGACAGGTTTGAGCTGGAATCAACACTAGCAAAGGATGACAAGAATATTTAATTTATCAATTCAAAACTCAACGGTGTGCCTTTTTTGATATCAGTTTTTGCCTTTTTACCAAGGACATTTTTTAAATATTTTGGATGCAAACCATAACCCGGTCTTATTGACCTAATGTTATTTTCGGTTAAAAGTTTACCTTCTTTTATATCTTCAATTACAAATAATGATCTTGCAAATTCTCTACTTTTTTTTGTTCTTTCTGTCAGCTCGTAAGAAGACTTTCCAAGTGATTTTTCCACTTCTCTCACGGCTTTTACCATTTGTTTAAACTCATCTGGCTCTAATGAGAATACTGCATCTGGTCCGCCGAGTTTACGGTCAAGAATAAAATGTTTTTCAATAATCCTTGCACCCATTGCAACAGCTGCAATTGGAGTAGATATACCTAAAGTATGATCTGATAATCCAACCAGACATTTAAATCTTTTAGCCATATCTGGAATAGTCTTTAAATTTATTTCTTCATAAGGAGCAGGATATGAAGAAGTGCATTTCAATAATATGATGTTATTATTACCCATATTCTTACAAGCATTTATTGCTTCCTTAATATCGCTCAAGTTAGCAATTCCTGTTGAAATAATTACTGGTTTACCCTTTGAGGCAACATATTCAATCAGTGGAATATCTGTTATTTCAAATGAAGCAATTTTATAACAAGAAACATCCATTTTTTCAAGAAAATCTACAGCAGTTTTATCAAATGGTGTAGAGAAACATACAAGACCTAAATCTTCAGCAACTCTCTTAAGTTCAGGTTGCCATTCCCATGGTGTATAAGCTTCTTTATAAAGTTCATAAAATGTTTTTCCATCCCAGATAGTTCCCTGATTTATTTTAAAATAATTGTTTTCACAATCTATAGTCATTGTATCCGGAGTATATGTTTGCAATTTTATGGCATCAGCACCTGATTCTTTTACTGCTTTTATAGTCTTCACAGCAAGATTATAATCTTGCTTATGATTAGCAGAAAGTTCTGCTACTATAAATACTGGACTACTTTCATCAATAACTCTATTATTAATTTTTATTTCCATATTTATTTGTAATTCCCATAATTATTACATTTTCATATTTTCCATTTTTAAAAACATAATCTTTTAATTTGCCTTCTTTTTTAAAACCAGATTTTTTGTAAAAGTTTAATGCTTTTTCGTTATCTTCAATAACTTCAAGCTTCAATGTATGTAATTGAGCTATATCAAAGGCAATTCCTTTCAAACACTTTATAAGCAAACTGCCCGCAGCTTTTAATTGAGGGTTGGAATAAATACCTAAATATGCATTTTTATTTTTAAAATCTACCCTACTCAAGCAAACAACACCAACATATTCATTTTTATTTTTGACTAACCAGTAAAAATTTTTATTGTCTTCTTCTAATTTCTTTATAAAATTACAATGTTCTTCAATCGAAATTAAATGATCTGTGAAGCTCCATTTCCTCACCGCATCAGTGTTTCTCCAATTCATTATCATTTTTTTTTCTTTATCATTTAAATTTATAAAATTTTTAAGGATTTGATCTCCTACAGTTATGTTTTTTTTCAAACTCTCCAATATAATTAACCCTATTTTCTATATAATAAATAATTTTTTATTTTCTTATTTTTTAAAATCTCTTCTATTATCCTTCTTGCACCCTGACCATCGACAAATTTCCTGCCTATTTCATAAACTTTCAATCTTGAGCCGTGATTCAATTCATTAATGTTATCTTTTATTTTCTGTAATAAATTTCTGTCATTAGGCCAACCAGCAAATTTTAAGAATCCGACTTTTTCCAAACCAGAAAGATTCACTAATTGGTTCTCTGCAAAACAAATCCCTATTGTTGGAACACCAACTCTGGCAAGTTCATAAGTTGTCTGACCCCCACCTGAAATACAAACGTCTGCTTTTAGCATTAAATTTAACATCTCTTTTGCTGATAACTTATTATTTCTTGTACCAATTACATGTAATTCATAATAAGTTTTCTCTTTAATTAAGTTAACTATTTTCTTTGTAAAATCATATTTTGGTATTCCACCAAAAGTGACTAAAACATCTTTTATTTCCTTATTAATCTTCTTATTCGGTACATTCCAGAATTCTTTCCGCAAAATAATATAATCCTTCCCTAATAAATAAATGGCATCATTTTTTCTTAAATAGTCTAATTTATCCCCATAAATGGAGGGGTTTAATAAAATACCTTTAGGATAATCTATTCGATTATAATCGTCTATCATAAGTATTTTACCATCAGTAACTTCAGAAATTTTATCATATAGAGACTTTTCTGCTAAATAAGAATCAATAACAACAAAACTTGAATTTTCAATTATTTCAAATAATCTCTTATCATCCTTGATCCAATCAAATCTTTGAAAATTCTTATGTCTTAATAAATTTAATATATCACTGTCTCCATTTACTAATAATTCAGGGTTAATACCTTTTTCCTCAAAGGCTTCATAAAGAGCAATACATCTTGTTATATGCCCAAAACCTATTTTTTTTCCGCCTTCTGTTAATATCAGAATATTCATTTATTAATAATCCCTACCGATATACAATCAATAACATATTTTATGTAAGTCTTTGAAATCCTGAATGACATATAGAACCCTTTAAATATTTTTCGGGGCATTTTTCTTTAATTGCTCTTGAAATAAAATTAAATGTTTCATCTGTTGCTTCTAAATATTTTTTTACATGTTGGTCTTCATGTGCATAAGATGCATAGAAAGCTGTAGTGGCAAGAAACCCTTTTTCTAACATTAGCTGGGTATACAGTGTTTTTATAACCAAAGGATTGTTGTATTCAAAAGAAAAATGTCCCAGGGGATATATACCTGTAATTTCAATATCAATATTATGTTTATCAGCCAAAGATTTCCATCCTTCCTGTATCTTTTTTCCCACATTACTTAAATGTTTTAAAACATTATTTCTTTTCAATTTCTTTATTGTAGATAACGCTGCTACCGGGCCTATTCTCTCAGTCCAGTAAGTACTGCTTATAAATGTATCCTGGGCAACTCCCATGACTTCTTTTTTTCCAATTATTGCTGCCATTGGATAACCATTACTTATACCCTTGGCAAATACTGCAATGTCAGGTTCCAAGCCAAACAGTAAATGTGCACCACCTAAATTTAGACGGAACCCTGCAGTAATTT
>VGAU01000201.1 GCA_016870675.1 Actinomycetota bacterium
TCTTTTAGTTGGTTAAAATCAAAAAAATTTCAAATCCTGGGTCATCATTATTTGCTTTTATTTTTATTAAATCATCTAATTCTACAAATTCACTTCCGTTATTAGCTCTAATAAAATCTTTGTAATTCTTTTCATCTATAACAAATAATAATTTTTCAGATAATTTTTTATATAAAGGAGTAATCTTTTGTTCTAAAAAAGCTTCAGAATTTTTATTAATTAAAATTCCATCAATATTATTTTCCCGAATTATATTACTGATTTTTTCCTCATCCCAACTTTCTTTTGAAATATAAATTATCTTATTTTCAAATCTTTTACCAAATAATAAATAAACCGCGTCTCCCCCTCTTAATATCAACCCTAATTTATATTTGTCACCAAAAGTTGAGTAAGCCAAATCCTGTCCATCTTTTATAAAATTTATTCTTCTATCATCGTATTTAACACTGAAATCAAATTTTGACAAATTAATATAGTCTGCTTTAAATAAAGGAAAATATGAGGATGCCACTAAAAGAATTATTAAAATAAAAGAAATTATATTAAAGAAATATTTTAATTTAACACTTTTTAAAAATTCAAGATTAATTGCAAATATTGCAATGCTAAAAAGGGCAAAACCCATTAATAGTCTTCCTGAGAATGGTTGCCATCTGAATATAATCATAAAACATAAAAAGAAAGAAAAGCCAATCAGATATAGCTTCAGAGCATCTTTATATTTTTGAATTAAGTCTTTCCCCTTTTTCCATATTCTTAACATCAAAAATAAAAACATGCTATAAATAAGAGAAGGTAATACCAGGAAGAAGAATAAAGGACCAAAATATGATTCGTCATAATTTAATTTTACTGGCGAATAATAAAAAACAGCACCGGGAAAAATAGTTTGAGGAGCATCAGTGCTCAAGCCTAACTTATTATGTAAATTAACAATTGTTTTTATTATTAAGTTTCCTATTGTCCCATGATCTATTAAATAATATTGGTAAAATGACGAAAAATGTCTTGAAATATTTGAAATAAAAGTCTTTAAATTTGGGTTAGAGATTCCCTGAACACTGATATAATCTTTAGAACTAAGAATATTACCATAATAAATATAGTTTTGAATAAAATAATAAGATGCAAAAATTAAGACACCTGTTATTGCAAATAATAATAAATATCCAATTTTAATAAATTTATTTTTATTATTTTTATTAATTAAAAATATAATTAATGCTATCCCTGGAATAAATATATAAGAGTTTCCTTTTAAACTTACCAGAAATCCTATAATAAAACCCGTAATCAGCAAATATTTGTAATCCAGTTTATTGTTTTGGAAAGACTTTAATAAAAATATGACTGATAAAATTACAAATGTTACTAAAATCAAATCATTTTGTGTTGAAGTTGCTTCCAAAAGTACAATATCAAAGCTGATAAATAGCATTGCAGAGATAAAAGATATAATTTTGCTTATATTAATTAATCTTAATAGCTTATATATTGCAATAAAAATTATAATCAGAGCTATCCATTGATTAATAAAAGCAACATTGTCAGAGCCAGTAAACAAAATAATCCAAAGCAATCCAACTTCTGCATTTACAGGATTTAGATTTTGTATTTCAGCCCAAGTAGTGTAATGATTTATAGTTCCATTTTGCTGCCAAAATCCTACCCTGGCTAAATGATAAGTTAATGAGTCATAATTACCGGGTGGAGAAATTATGCCAATAAAAAAAGTGGTCCCCAATATAACAATTACCCAAACGACTATAATTATCTTTAGTATTTTACTTAATTCTAACTCCTGGAAAAAATTGAAAAATAGTTTCAAAATTACTTTAAAATTAATTTTTATATCTATTTTTTTAATTAATACAATAATTAAACAAATAATTAAAGAAGATCCATGAAAGATTATCAATGATATTAAAGAGACCGCTTTAAAAAGTGAAAGTATTTCTATGGAAATAACAATTTGAAACCAGTTAAATAAAAAAAATAAAATAATCTTTTCTAAAAAATCTTTAATATTTAAAATTCTTATTAAAAAAAACGAAATAAAAGAAATTGCAAAAAAGGGAATTAGAATTTTTAAAAAACTAAATAATAATTCTAATTTATAATCTAGCATATTATGTTTCCTTATTTAATTCTTCTAATCTTTTTTTAAGTTTATTCCTATTTAGCCTTAATTTAATCATTGCTTTTAATGTTCCTGGAGCATTGCTGAAAGGCATTTTTGTTTTTCCTTTTTTTCGAATGCCAAATTCTATTGGAATTTCTGCAACTTTAATTCCGATAATTACTGCCTGATAAAGAAGTTGAGTTGTATAATAAAATCCTGAAGAGATAGAGTGAAAATCTACTTTTTTAAGCACTTCTTCTACATCAACCAGCTTTAAGCCGGAGCTGACATCAGTAACAATATTTATATGAGGAGAAAACAATATTATCCTTGTTAATAGACCCCCGTATTTTGACAGTATTCTTCTATATAAGCCTAATTCTTTTGGAAATCGCCCTCCGCTTGAAAATCTTGTGCCTATAATATATTTATATCCTTCACTATACTTTTTAACCAAATCAAAAATATATTTTGGATCATGCTGAAAATCGGCATCCATTTTTATTACTGCATCTGCATTCATTTTGGACATTGCACAATCAATGCCCCTGTTAAATGCTTTCCCCAGCCCTTCTTTCTCTCCAACAGACAAATCCAGATTTTTATATTTATTCATTTTTTCTTTTACTACTTCTTTTGTGCCGTCAGGTGAATTATCGTCAACAACAAGTATTGACATTTCATGATTGTTTATTCTGGGAAAAATATCATTTTCTAAAACTTCAATCATGTCTCCTATGTTTTCTTTTTCATTATAAGTCGGCAGTATTACAACAATATTTTTCATAAAATCCACTCCTGACGCCAAAACTCCAAGTTTAAAAGATGCTTTAAAAGATTTTCTTTCTGTATGAATACTGTCAGGCATTGTGACAAATAAAATCTCATATTTTTAGTATAAATTATTTATTTAATTTTTAGTAAATAATTTTTTTTGTTATAATTTCTTATCGAATCTTTATATTTTTAAACATTTTATACTAAACTAAACTGTTTATAAATAAATGTAATTATAAAATGAAATCAAATACTGCTAAAAATATTATATGTTTTATTTTAATTGTCTTATTATCAATTTGCGGTATTTTATCAGTTCATTTTTTGAATTTAAAGCATGGTACAGGAGCTTCACCTGATTCTGTAGCATATATTGCAGCAGCAAGAAACATTATTAGCGGAAATGGTGCTGCTGTTTTATACAATGATGATAAGACAGAGCAGTTGAATTTATGGCTTCCAATGCATGACAACGAAGAATACCATATACTTCCATGGCCTCCTTTTTATCCGATTATTCTTTCCATTCCATTGGCACTTAACATTGATTTATATATTTTTACCTTGTGGATGAATA
>VGAU01000202.1 GCA_016870675.1 Actinomycetota bacterium
AACCCCCTTCTCACATCTACTATTCCACGATTAGAGCTTACCAGATGGGGAAATATTAAAGCTGACCTAGTGACCGGGAAAACAAATGTAGAAGGTGTTTTCGCAGGCGGGGATATAGTTACCGGTGCTGCTACAGTCATACTGGCAATGGGTGCCGGGAAAAATGCAGCACGAGCTATTGATGAATATATCAGAACCGGCATCTGGTAATAACTATTAGAATATATAATTCATTTTTTAAAATTTTTAAATAAATACCTTAATTAATGCTGCAATTCTTCGTATATATATTATAATTTAACTTTATAGAGAGATTTGTTATAGAAGGTATTTGAATATTTGAAGCAATGTCATTTAAAAAAAATAAAACTGGAATAATACATAAACTAAAAGTTTGAAATATTTAAAGCGCTTGACTTAATAATATTTATTAATAAGTGTTATAAAATAGGTTATAATTTCATTATTAAACTTATAATTTTAAAGTAACGGAGGTATAAATGAGAATCAAGGGCTCATTATCAAAATTATTATTCATTTTACTATCGAGCATTTTTGTAATTGGGATGATTTTAGCAGGTTGCAAAGCAGCAGCGGAAGAAGCTAGATTTTATGGAGAAACAGAGGCGGTAATGGAAGAAGAGGCTCCGGCTATGGAAGCGGTAGAAGAAGCTGCTGTTGAGGAAGAAAAGGTCGCAGCTGATACTGAGGCTCAGTATGGTGAAATTCCGGTTGCTGGTGATAGGAAAGTCATCAAGACTGCATATATTGAGCTTGAGGTCGGAGTAGGAAAATTTGAGGATACTATGTTTGAGCTCGTCAGTCTGGCTGAGCAGAATGGGGGTTTTGTTTCAAACAGCCAGAGCTATTCTGACGCTGAAGGTAACATGACCAGCGGGAGCATTACTATAAGAATCCCTTCTAATAAATATAGTTCTGCTTTAAATAGGGTTAAAGAAATGGGTACGGTTAAAAGTTCCTCAGGTGCCGGACAGGATGTGACCCAGGAATACACCGATCTTGAAAGCAGGCTTAGAAATTACCAGGCCCAGGAGGAAGTCCTTCTGAATCTAATGAAGGAGTCAAAAAAAGTCAGTGACAGTTTAGAAGTACAGAGAGAATTGAGTAATGTTCAGGAGCAGATTGAAATAATCAAGGGAAGAATGCAATACCTGGACGATATGGTATCTTTTTCTACTATTGATGTTTACTTCCATGAACCCGAACCTATAACTGTTGCCGGATGGGGATTCGTTGAAGCGTTAAAGAGAGGTTTGAGAGGAGCGGTAAATGTATTTAATGGATTGGTTGTAGCGATAATTGTAACTGCTCCGTTATGGATTTTAATAGGAATAATATTAATCATAGTATGGCAAGTTATAAAGGCGAGAAAAAGAAGAAGAGCCAGGAAGGAGCAAAAATAATATGAAAAGTTCCAATGCCTTTGGTTGCACTCTGCTTATTTTTGGACTGGGTGTCCTGGCCGGTATTCTTATTGCGCCCCGCAAGGGTGAAGAAACCCGTAAAATATTAAAGGAACGGATGGAGGAATGCTGCAGTAAGACCTGTGGATTTATTACTGAAAAAACAGCAGAGGTCAGGAAACAGGCAGAGAAATATGCAGAAAAATTAAAGAAGAATATAGAAGAATCCGAATAGTAATTTTTGTTATTAGTATATAACATATATTTGTTTAAGTAAGAATTATTTTAGTATTTTCACTGAATAACTTAAAATTTCAATTAAGATAAGCTCTTTTAAATTAAAAAGGGCTTATCTTAATTTAGTATAGAACTCGGCTTACAGGCTAACTACACAAGCTCAATACTACAAATTTGTGTCACCTGAAGGTAAAAACTTCAAAATCTTATTTAAGCTGGAAAATTTGAAATTGATGAAATTTAAAAAACTTTTAAAGATTAATAATTGGTATAAATTTTTTTAAAATATCTATTATTGTAAAATTAGCAATTTTAGTTATACTATTAATGTAAATATTGCACTAATAGTATAGTGTAACTGATTAAAATCATCATATTACTCGTACCTTAACGCATCTATTGGATTAAGTCTTGCGGCACGCATTGCGGGGTAGATGCCAAAAAAGAGACCTACTATAGTAGAGAAGCTAAGGGCAATGATTATGGGCAGTAAAGTGATAGATGTTTCCAGTACAGTGTATCTGTTCAACAGGCCGGATATCAGGACTGCAAAAAGGATGCCGAAAATACCGCCGGTGACACTGAGCACAATGCTTTCTACCAGGAATTGAATCAATATATCTCTGTTCTTGGCTCCTATTGCTTTTCTTATTCCAATCTCTCTTGTTCTTTCAGTAACCGAAACCAGCATTATGTTCATTATTCCAATACCTCCTACAAGGAGTGATATACTGGCAATACCGGCGATGACCACAGTAAAAACACCAGTGATAATGGTGATGACATCAAGCAACTGTGTTTGATTCCGAACATTAAAATCCTCTTTTTCTCCGAATCTTATATCTCTATGCCGCCTTAATATTGATTCTATCTCTGCTGAAGCGTCATCTATGTCTTTTTCACTGATACTCTGAGCCAGTATCATGTTATATGAATCCAGCCCATATAATTTATTCTGGGCGGTAGTAACAGGGATGCTGATAAAATCATCCTGGTCATTGCCAAATGTGTCGGTTCCTCTGGCTTCAAGTGTGCCTATTACTTTAAAGTTTTTCCCGTCAATCTTGATTATCTTGCCTGTCGGGTCTATTTTGCCAAATAGTTTCTTTATGACTGTCTGGCCGATTACTGCTACATTTGAAGCGTTTGAAACATCGCTTTTACTGTAGAATTTGCCTTTCTCTATATCCATATTATAAAACTCCCGCCCATTTTCTGTTGAAGCGTATACTGTAGATTGGGCACTATTGTTTAAGTATGAAATAATTGAAGAGCTGAATACAACTGGTGCGGCTCCAGTTATTAAAGTTGCCTCTCTTTCAATTGCCTGCAGGTCATCTGTTTTTAGTTTTGCCTGCTGTCCGCTGAATACGAATTGTGCTCCCAGGTTATGCTCTTCCTCAGGGTTACCAGGAGTTATTATAATCAGGTTAGAACCAATGCCCTGGACACTCTGGATTATGGACTGCTGAGCTCCGACACCAATTGATAGCATGGCTACTACAGATCCCACGCCTATTATAATACCAAGCATGGTTAAAAAGGATCTTAACTTATTTAAAAATAAAGCCTGAAAGGCGATTTTTATATTTTCAAGAAATCTCTTCATAGTTCTAAAGTCCCTGCCATCTCATAACCTTTCTTCCAGTTTAGGCATCTTTTTTAGTTTTTCTTCCGCGAATACCTGATTATTGACTTTATCCTGGCCATGAATAATGCCATCTCTTAAATAAATAATTTTATGTGTATGTCTGGCTATATCCAGCTCATGGGTAACTATTATTATTGTTTTTCCCTGTCTG
>VGAU01000203.1 GCA_016870675.1 Actinomycetota bacterium
TTTTAAAACTCTTTTCATGTTTTTTATTATATTAAAGGTTATCGAATAGTGGTTTTTTCTTTACTTGATTTATAATTTTCATTAATAGAATAATATGGATATTTTTCAATTTTCTTGATAAATTTTCCATCATGAAGTTTTTTTACTATTCCTATGATTTTTCTCTTAAAATCTGAGAATTTTTTATGTAGTTGTGCAATAATTTAAAAATCTTTCTCTTTTAGCCTTCAATTATAGCTAATAAATGGTTAGCTTTAAATCAATTAAAATCAGTCCACTTTTAATTTTTAAATAACACGAAAAGAAAAAAGAGAACATTGACAAACAATATTAAGTTAGTTAAAATGATTAACATATATATTTATCACAGTTTGCTTATTAATTTATTTAATAAAAGGCAGCAGGTTGACAATAATTATTAAATAGATAAACAATTAAATAGCTTATTTGTTTTATGAAATGCAGCTGAGAGGTATGGGAGGTATACTGTAAAAATATAATTTATTAATAATGAAGAATTAAAACTATAAAGATAATAGATAATTAAAATTATGTAAGAAAGGTTTGAAATGGTAAGAATAGGTTTTGTTCCGTCTCACAGGTCACCATTTAATAAGGAGTGGGCAATTAGTATGCGGGATAGGGTAATTAAATCAATTGAGGGAAATATAGAAGAAATTGAGTTAATATATCCTGATAAAAAACTAACAGATGGTGGGCTGGTTACTTTTATGGGAGATGCAGATAAGGTTATAAAATTATTTAAAGAAAAAGATATTCAGGGACTCATTATAGGCATGATGACTTTTGGCGAGGAAATACCAAATCTTTTAATTGCGGAAGCTTTTGACAGTCTTCCGATTCATGTTTTTGGTACCAAAGAAGGACCATTTACTAAGGATGGAAATAGAAAGTCAGATTCATTCTGCGGCACCATATCTACTGCATCAGGACTTGCTAGAAGAAATATTAAATTTGATTTTTCAGGGATTTATTTTCCTGAAGAGAAGGAATTCATATCTGATGTAAAGAGGTTTTCTAAAGCAGTGCTTGCAAGTGCTGGTTTTATAGGTATGAAAGTAGGAGCACTTGGCCCAAGGCCTGCCCCTTTTGAGACCTGTGCTATAAATGAGGTGGGTCTAATAGAAAAGTTTAGAATTAAAGTCGTGCCTTTTACATTGCTTAAGTTAAAAGCAGATATAGAGAATACAAAAGAGGAAGACATAAAAGAAATAGAAAATGAGATAAAAAAATCTTATGACTGCAAGCTTGCAGATGGCAGGATAATCTCTAAAATTGCAAGACTTGAATATATACTTAAAAAATATGCAGGAGAAGAAAATCTTTCCGGTTTTGCAATACAGTGTTGGACAGCAATGCAGGAAGAGATAGGGATATCTCCCTGTCTTAGTATGGGAAGGCTTACTGACAGTGGGATAATGTGCGCATGTGAGGTTGATATTCATGGTGCAATTACTATGGCAGTACAGCACCTTTTAACCTTTAAGCAGGATGTGCCTCATTTTATTGACTGGACTATACAGAACCAGGAGGATGAAAATACATTTTTGGCATGGCACTGTGGGAATGCCCCTATAAGTTTAAAATGTAAATCATGCAGACCTCAAGTTAATACTCATTCGGTACTGGGTTGGCAGATTGGCTATGATAAATGCTATGGAACAGCAGAATTCCAATTGAAAGAGGGACTCGTGACTTTAAACAGGCTGGTAGAGACAGGAGGCAGGTTCAGGATGCTTTCTACAGTTGGAGAAGCAGTACCTGATAATAGAACACTTAGAGGCTCCTGGAAGTGGGTTAAAGTAAAAGATTTAAAAAGGCTTTACAGGACTATAATTGAAGAAGGCTTTGTACATCACGCCAGTATGATTTTCGGAGACATAAGAAGAGAGATGAATACTTTCTGTAAATTTACAGGCATAGATGTTATAGAAGTCTGATTTTTTAAATTATAAATATTTAAGGAGTGAATTATAATTCAATTTAATGATATAATTTTTTATTATGATTTACAGAAAAGAAAAAAATAATATTTCATTAAAAGAAATAAATAAGAAAAACATACTTAAGATAGTCATGGAGATGGGACCAATCTCTCGAATTGACATATCCAGGCATCTCAAAATCAGCCGTCCCACTACTTCTGCTTATATAGGTGAGCTTATTAAAGATGGTCTTATAGAAGAGATTGGTAAAGGTGATTCTACTCCTTCCGGTGGTAAAAAAGCAGTGCTTCTTCAGTTTAATAGCAGAGCGGGTTATATATTAGGAGTAATGATAGGAGTAAAAACTATCAGGATCGCTCTAACCGATCTAGGGTCAAACATAATAGAAATAATAAAAATTCCAACTGAAGAGTGGCTTGGACCGGATGAGGTTATAGATAAGCTGGTAAAGAACTTGAAGAAGATTATAAGAACATCTAAGGTTAATAAAGAAGAAATAATAGGCATCGGAATAGGGGCTAGTGGTCTGGTTGACAGCAAAAAAGGTTTGGTTATTTTCTCACCAAATTTAGATGGATGGAACAATATAAAGCTTAAGGAGATTGTGGAGGAAAAAATTGGGCTTCCTACTTTTATTGAAAATGAATGCAGAGTTCAGGCAATTGCAGAAAAAAAGTACGGACTTTCGAAGGATGTTAAGAATTTTGTCTGTGTTGAGACCGGAACCGGTATAGGCACTGGTGTGTTTATAGATAATAAACTTATGACTGGAGACAAGGGAATGGCTGGAGAGGTTGGTCATATAATAACCGATCTTGCTGGAGACAGAATGTGCCACTGTGGAAATACAGGGTGTCTTGAAACTTTATGTTCAATCAGTTCTCTTATAGAGGATATTATGGCTGACATTAGAAAAAGTGGAAAGTTTGTTGATTATGGCGGTAGAAAGCTTAAAATGGAGGATTTATACCGGCTTTATGAGCATGGTGATGAGATAGTTACTGGAAATGTTGAGAAAAATGCTGAATATCTGGGTATAGGAATTTCCAATACAATTAAAATGTTTAACCCGGAGCTTATTATAATTCATGGGGAAATTATTAAATTTGGCAATAAGTATTTAAGCAAAGTTAGAGAATCAGTTTCCAAAAAAACTTTTCCAAAGGTTAAAGATAATTATAATATTCAATTTTCAAAATTGGGAGAAAATGTCGGGTTGATAGGTGCTACCTCTGTTGTTTTTAATAGTATATTTGATCTGGATAGTTCAAGTGTCGCTGGTCATTATATTATAAAAAAGAAAATAAGCTAGAATTAAACTCGGGTGATAATAAATATCTTAAGAAAAATACAATATGAGTAAATTTAAATATGTAATAGGTATGGATTTCGGTACTGATTCTGTACGTTCGGTTATCGTTGATATCTTAAGCGGTGAGGAAATATCATCTCAAATATCTTATTTTAGAAGATGGGCAGAAGGTAAGTACT
>VGAU01000204.1 GCA_016870675.1 Actinomycetota bacterium
CTCTTTTAGTTTCTTAATATCAAGATCAGAAAGTCTTGCTCCAAATTTTTTCTCTTTTTCCTCAATATCTAAAGGAGTTTTTTTGCCAGTCTCCTCTGTGGACCTCTTTTTTGTTTCTGTAATTTTAATTTCTTCTGGTAGTTTTTCTATTTTTTCTGGATGCTTTCTATCTTCCAGGAATTTCCTGGTGTTTTCTGGGAAAAAGCAGTAACTTAGAATATCTTCTTCTTTTTCTGATAGATCTTTAAGTTCAACGGCACACTGATCATAAATATCCACTATCTCTATAGTTTCTGATTTTTTACTGGCTCAAATTGTTCTGATACTTTGGTAAGCAGGTTTTTATCAATATTGTGGGGAAGTTTACCATAATGACCAAGTAGCAACTTTTTCATCTCATCACTCATAATCTCCCAGCGGTAATCTGATATTATGGTGTTAAGAACAGCTTGGCTTCCAATTATCTGGCCAATGAGAGTGGCAAGAGAAGGATTTCCCACTTCTTTTTTTATTTTTAGTATTTCTTCTAAAACTAAAATTAGTTTTTCAATTTCTCCTATCTCTTCAAGCTGTTTGGTAATGCTGGAAATTAGCCATTTAGGAAGTAGATATCTATTTATATTCTGCAAAGTTATCTCAGAATATAACCATTGGTCTATATTAGGATAGATATTGTTTTTAATATATTCATATAATTTTAAAACTTTCTGGTAGTCTAAATTGGTTGCCAGGTCTGTATCTTTTAATCCCAAAATAAATGAAAAAACAGTTGGTTCATAACTTCCATAAGAAGAAGTAATAAAGCTAAGATCAACCCCATCACAACCATTACTGCATGCTTCAAAATAATTAACAGTTTGAACTCCTTTTAGGTTATATACACTTAAGTATAATGGTATATCTATTTTTTCTTTTAGTGCTTTGAAAAGATCTCTTGCTTTTTTAGGAATAAGAATTGATTCAACATCTTTAACACAGATGCTTTTACATCCTGCTTTTTTGAGTTCTATAGCTGTTTTGGTATAAAAACTGGTGTCATTTGAATCATCATAGATGATGACACCCTGGCAAGCTACATCATTTTGACAAATTATAGATATAGTATCTTTTAGATTTTTAATGTCATTTAATGGATCATAAACTCTAAAAGTATTAATTCCATGTTTTATACAGTTTTTTATTGAACAGAGCGGAGCAATTGTAACAATAGAGAACGGCAGTATTATTGGTGGTTTAGGGGAAGGAGTTGCTGCAATTCTAGCTGAGAACCTGCCTGTACCCATGGTAAGAGTAGGTGTGGAAGACGAGTTTAGCCAGTCCGGCAAAGTTACTTCTGAAGCAGATGAGCAAAAAACACATTTCGGGCAAAGAGCAGAGGACTTGGTAGTTTCAGTTAAAGAGTGTATTGAAAAGAAAAGGAGTAATTGCACAGCAGAAAGTGAAGCCTACAAGCAATCTGATAAAAGATTTCAAAACGAATTTGAAATAATTATTATACCATAATTCAAAGGAGAAAATATGATCATCGAACAAAAAAAAGGACAAGCAGATGCTTCTGTGGAGCTTGTCAAGGCATTGGCAATTGGAGATACTTATTCAGTCCAGAAACTCTTCACAGGCGAAATAGACATAGATGACCCGTTTGCCGGACGCAATACCGGTGATTCGGCTAACAATATGATCAAGGATTGGAGATCCGTAAAAGGTGCAATTGTAAAATCAATTAAACTTGAACATTTTACAATTGCTAATGAATGTAGTGCTGCAGAAATTACGTTAAGTATTAGTCAAAGCAGTAAACACATTAACCTGCCGATCGTGGTTGTTGCTGATATAAATGGTAAAAAGTGGGATAGGGTACGTATCTATTATCGAAGAGCTTGGATTGATGGAAAACAGCATGTTCGCCCCCGTATGCTTGACAAGCGAAAATTAGGAAAGATGCCTCCAATTGTGGAAGAGTACCATCGCTGTCTCCGTGAGGGCGACGTTGAGGGTATGTTGAAAGTATTTACTCCAGAGGGATGTTATCTAGATGGTCATGGTCAGAGTACGAATCTTTCACTGGGTATTGGAATGGGTTATTTTGAAGGAAAGGAAGGGATTCGCGATGTATTTAATCAACTAGCAACTTTTGAGCATGGTGATGGAAATGATTATCTTAAAGGTGCCTCAGTAGGTGAGTATCTTGAGCATCTAAATATTTTCTCTGATGAACGTACAACAGTTTTAGAGTTTAATATTGTAAGACCAAATGATCCTGAGAATTCCATCCAGGCCGGTGTTGCGTGCTACGAGTTGGCTGATGACGGATTGCTACTGGGTGCTCGTATATATGATGAGGGTTATTAGATTATTATAAACTTGTTATATTCAATATTTATGAGGTGAGGTTGAAATGAAAGTTGCTTTAATAGGAGCTTCAGGATTTATAGGATCGTGTATACTAAATGAAGCAATAAATCGTGGACATCATGTAACCGGAATTGTACGAAATCCTGATAAATTACCAAAAAAGCACAAACTTACTTCAATAAAATGTGATGCATCTAATACTGAAGATATTGCCAGAGCAGTTCTGGGACATGATGCAGTGATCTGCGCCATTAATCCTGGAAGAGTGAGTAAGGAAAATCCAAGTCCCCAGATTGAAACATTAAACTCCATAATTGAAGGGATGAAAAAATCAAAAGTAAAAAGATTGTTAGTTGTTGGCGGTGCCGGAAGCCTTGAAGTAGCTCCAAATTTACAGCTGGTTGATTCCCCTGAGTTTCCATCTTTATGGAGAAATACCGCATTAGCTACTCGTGAAATGTATAATATCCTTCGCAATGAGACAGAATTGGATTGGTGTTTTCTTTGTCCTTCAGCCATTATAGAGCACGGTCAACGTACTGGAAGGTTTCGTTTAAGTGTAAACAAATTACTCAAAGATAAAAATGGTCAGAGCAAAATTTCATTGGAAGATTATTCTGTGGCGATGATTGATGAATTAGAAGATCCGAAACATATCTACCAGCGTTTTACTGTAGGTTATTGAACCTGATAGTAATTATATTCTCATATTGAAAAAAAGTTTTTAACCTTCTCCCCAAAAACTGATCCAGCCGTAATGTTAGTTTTTTCAAACTATCTCCCATTTATAGGACACATAGAATAGATTCATGGGTTAAATTGCATCCTTTCAAACTCTATTGGCGATTTATAGCCTAATGCTGAATGTAATCGTTCCGGATTATAAAACATCTTAAATGACATATTTGAAGATAGATTGAAAGATGGCCAGCTGAATGAGACTGATATGACTGTTAAAGAAATAAATACAGTTAAAGAAACTTTAATTGATGGACTTATGTCTATTTATCATTCCCGGCTTTCATATACAGAATCCAATTCAAAAACAAAAGCGGATTTAGAGGAAAAAGTGGAGACAAAATGAA
>VGAU01000205.1 GCA_016870675.1 Actinomycetota bacterium
CTTTTAGCTTAGAATTTAACAAGTTGTAGTTATAAATTGTAACTCCATGGTATGGAGGAGGAATTGAACCTATTATTAAAACTTTTTTCATATGTGTTTATATTTAAAAACCTATAAATTTACAAATTACATTATACACTTTATCATTTAATAAATTTATATCACCTTTTTTAAATCTATGAAATATTATCAAATCAAAGAAAAGGTATAAAAAAAATAGAATTTATAATAATATTAAATTCAAATTTTACAGTTATTTTATTTTAGATATATAAAAAAGAGAATTTTTAAAATCATGGATCAGACAAATAAGACCTTAAATGTATTTATCACCGCTGGTTCTGGTCTTTTAGGTAAAGCTCTGTTGGAAACTTGTCCGAATAAGTACAGATTAAGCGCAACTTATTTTCCCAATAAGCCTGATAAATTTCCAAAAAGTATAAACTTTTTTGAACTAAACGTTACAAATAGGGATGAAGTTTTAAATTGCATAATGAAAATAAAGCCTGATGTCATAATTCACACCGCAGCAATAGGGAATGTTGATTTCTGTGAAAAAAACAAAGATATATCATGGGCTACTAATGTAGATGGCACCAAAAATATAATAGAAGCAGCCAGGGAGTGCAATTCTGAAATTATATATATATCTTCAAATGCTGTATTTGATGGCAGTAATCCTCCTTATAAAGAAGAAGACAAGATTAATCCACTAAGTTATTATGGAGAAACCAAAGTTATTTGTGAAAGATTGGTCATAAACTCCAGGCTTAAAAGCGTAATTATTAGGGCAATTTTAATGTATGGTTGGCATAATTCTTTAGAAAGGCAGAATATGGTTACATGGATTCTGGATTCAATATCAAAAGGTGTTCCACTTAAAATAGTTAACGATATATATTCAAATCCACTGCTTTCTTTGAATTGTGCGGCTGCAATATGGGCCATTATTAAAAAAGAAAAAACTGGAATTTTTCATGTTGCTGGTGCAGATTGTATATCCAGGTATGATTTTGCATTAAAAATAGCAGAAATATTTGATCTGGATAAAAGCATGCTTACACCTGTTCCCAGTAGTTATTTTACAGGGATAGCATCCAGGCCTCGTAACACTTGTTTTTGTACAGATAAAATGGAACAAGAACTAGAGATTAAATCAATAGGTATTGAAGAAGGCCTTAAAATTTTAAAAGATGGGATAAATAAATGAAAAAAGTGATAATAACAGGTCCAAATTGGTATGGTAATATTGTAGAAAATTGCCAGGAAGGCTTTAATAAAAATAGCATAAAAAGCTATATTATAAAATTTAGGCCTTTACACTATTTTGAAGGCGGTTTTACACTTTATAATTTTATAAAATACTTATTCCACAAATTATACTCAATCTGTTTTAACATAAAATTTATACTGATATCTCTTTTCATTAAACCTGATTTAATATTTATAATAAAGGGCGAAGTTATTTTAAAAATTTCATTATTATTAATAAAAAAAATTAGAATTAAAATAACCGTCTGGTGGCAGGATGACCCGTTTAAATATAAAAATCTATTGGATCTATATAAGATATATGATAAGTTTTTTATATTTGATATGAGTTATTCTGAAGAACTAGTTAAGCATAACGTTAAAGACGTAACATGGCTTCCATTTGCTTTCAATAAATCCCTGTTACCAGTGCCAGCTAAGAGTAATAAAACCAAAGATTTTGACATAATTTTTGCTGGTTTTGCATCTGATGAAAGGATAGCTTTTTTTGAAAACATCGCAAAATTAGGTTTCAAAATAAAATTGATAGGAAACTCCTGGAAAAAATCTAAATTATTAAATGATAAAGCTACCTTACTTCCAGACATATCTCCTGAAGAAATATTTAAGCATTACGGCAATGCTAAAATTGGTATAAATATTAATCATAAACAATCAATTACAGGTGTTAACTGCAGGACCTTTGAATTATGTGGTTTTGGAGTATTTCAACTGACAGATTTTCGAAAAGATCTTATTAATCTTTATAATATCGGGGAAGAAGTAGTTGTATATGAAAATATGGAGGATCTTACAAATAAAGTAATATACTATATTAAAAATGATGCAGAAAGAGAAAAAATAGCAAATGCCGGTATGGCAAGAACAATAAGAGACCACACTTATCAAAGCAGGATGAAGTATGTTATAGAAATATTAGACTTAAATTAGTCTCTCCATGTATTAAAGAGGATTTGTCAAAATATCAGAGAGTGTACAGTTGCTATAGTATTAATTTAAAAATATGATACTCATCACAAACTCAAGAATTTTCTTACACCCAATTCTGTTACAGGCTCAAAAAAATTATCCCTTATTTCACGGCCTATTTTCTTATACATATTTACCGTTTTATTATCTTTTTTTGAATATAATTTAATAGCCTCAATAACATCATTCACCGAATAACACAATTTCCATATATTCTCACTTATACTTCTAGGAATAGATAATTGGGTTAGACCTAACCTGTTACCAATTACAATTACAGGTATGCCCTTTGCAAGAGTTTCCAGGCACACAGTTGACGCACTCGAAATTAAAATATCAGATTTCTCAACACATGAATTAAAATCTCCATCAACAAATTCAAACATCTCGGGTAGTTTCTTGCTCCATTTATTTGATATTTTTTTTATATCATAGGTTGGATGAGGTTTTATTTTAAAAATACAATTTTTGATATTGATTAAATAGGCTGCTTCTAAAACTATATCTATAATTTCATCAGACTCATCTATTAAAATTGGAAGAGCAACAAGAATAGAGCACTTATATTTATCAGGAAAATAATTTCGCTTGTTCCAAACTTCTGAATACCTGAATGCAGGTGCAACTTTTACTTGTAAATCTGGACAGAACTCCTTTACCATATTGATATATCCGTTACCTATAACATTTATTTCTTTCGGAATAACTGCACATATTCTTTCTTGTTCTGTTGGATACAGTGATAAGTAATTATTTTCTAATGGAAAACCTTGATATCCTATTAAATTAACCTCCGGATAAAACCGCCTAAACCCGCTGTTAAAACCATGGTCAATTATTTGATTTTCAAACCAATTAACAATTATTCTTAGCTTTACTCCATTTTCCTTAAGCCTTACTGGAAAACGATAATTCAATAAACTATAAATTGAAGAATGTGAAACTCTATCATTTGCCATCTCTTCCCTTATCAATGGATAAATATCTAGTCCTAAAAAATCCCTATATTTAATTTTTAATTTATTAAGTCTTAATGGGTATAATAAAGCAAACAAATAATCTTTCAATTTTAAATAATCCTCTTTAACTAAAAAGTTTTGTTTTGATTTCCTCGTTTCAGTAAAAACTTTTTTATACTTCTTTATTCCATAAAAGGTAGGTACATAATAAGTATATTCTTTCTCATTAGAATCTA
>VGAU01000206.1 GCA_016870675.1 Actinomycetota bacterium
CTATACCTCACCCTGTGTGCTATTAAATATTTTTTATTTAATTAAATAAGGTTTTAGAAAAAAATTGCTCCAATTCAATTCTGCTTAATAAACGACTTAAATTAGCATAGCGCTGCATGGCAAAACTTGGGCGGTGAGAGAATCCAATATATTCTATTTTCTTGCCCAATTCTTTCGCTCTGATAATTCCCGGGATTAAATCAGTATCAGAGCTAACCACAATTGCCGTATCATATTTGTCTTGATAGGCCATATCTAAAATATCCACTGCTAACTTTACATCCACGCCTTTCTCTTTGTAGTCTTTGTCGTGCTTCATCATGTAGCCTGTTTTTATTTTCCAGTTTTGTTTTTGGAGAAGAGCAAATAACTTTTGCTGGTTTCGAACTAATTCTTCGCTTTTAAAGTTGCCTGCTTCCTTTCTTACCAGTCCAACATAATAAATAGACTCTATAGTTTGTCGCCCGTGTGCTAGCCATTTAGCAAATGCCTTATAGTCAAAAACCAAAAGCTGTTTAAATCCTGATCCAGAATCCTTTAGACGATGATAGAAATTGCTACCATCTAAGAATATGACCACTCGTTCTTCTTCATCTTGTTGTTTTTCAGCCATTTGATTATCTTATCACAAATCATCAAAATAAAAACCCGCCATTATCCTTACGGATAGGGGCGGGGGTGTTAGCAATTATATATTATCATTTAATAAATGGTTGTCAATGGATAGGATGCCTCGTGTTGTTATTCTCAGTTTTTAGTAGTCCTACAATTATAATTTCAGGTAGACCTCTTGATATGTGTACTCTATTTCTTTTTCGCAATTTCGAATAGTTTTATATATTCCCTACTATACGGTTTCCAGATTACTGGCTTACCCTCGATGTCCCACGAAAATCCCTTTTTATAAAATTTACACGGAAATTCATTGCAATAAAAACAATATTTTATTTTTCTCTCTTTCGCACATTTTACAATTTTACATTCATTAATTGTCCAACATCCAGAACATTTCTTCTTCTTATATTTTCCTCTATATAAAGGACAAAGAGAACAAACTATTCCACAATAACTAATTAATAATCTTTTCTTCTCGGGTCTATTTTTCATATTTCTTTCAGTTTCCTTCAGCCTTAAGCTAAATTTTTATTGTTTAAAATTACGCAGATAATTTTTAATTCTGTTATTATCTTCGTTTTCTTTATCGCCTTTAAAATATAATTGTATAAACTCAACCCCTTGCTTATTTTCACAATAAGCATAAATAATTCGTAATGAAGAGCCTTTTAAATAACGACAAAAAAGACGGCCTTTTATAATTTTTACCGTTTCTTTTGCTATAAGGACTACAAAATGCTTGCCGGTGCCAAGTGGAAATTCTGAAACAACTTTTTTAAATTCAAGCAGATCATCGGGTAATGATTTATATTTCCTTGATAATCGTTTGAAATCTTTAGAAAATTCGTCGGTCTCATCAAAGTTCATCTTCGTAATTTCTTACAGAATGATCCGTGTCACGGTAAAATACGCTTTCATAGCTGATAATCTCGCCATCTTTATGAACCCGCCACGGCACATCACTGTGAGAATATTCTGTTAATTCATTGGCGTTTTTATCTGAAAGACGGGCGAGTACTTCATCTATATGTTTTACTTCTCGTGCGGACAATCTTCTTAAATCCGACTCGCGGCACGGCAGATATTTTTTTTGGTCATACTGAAAATACCTGCTTTTAACTCTCTCTATCTCACCTTTCTCTTCCATCTCCTCAACAATTTTTTTAAATTCTACCGGTGTTGGCCCATAATGATTTTTAATATACCGCGCACCAGTCAATTGTTCTTCAAATTTCTCATAAAAGTCGAAATCTATAAAATAAAGTAATTTATATAAGGCAGTTTCACCAATATTTGGCTTTGCTCCTACTTTTTCTAAAACATATAACAAAACTTCTTTAAATTTTTTAACATTGGCACGCGGAATAATAATGCGGATTCCTATCTCTTTAGATGTCTTGTGTATCTTTTCTTTTTCCAAAACAATCTTTGTCTTTGTAGCTTTCTCCAACGCTAAAAGATTCTCTAGTCCCATACTAAAAATACTCGAAAGTTTTCTTGCCTCAGATATAGTCAATTCCCGTTCTCCTTTTTCTATCTGCATATAAGTAGGTCTGGACATTCCTAATTCTTTAGCAATGTACTCCTGGGAAAAGTTATTTTCTTCTCTTAATAGTTTAATTTTTTTATATAAATCTTTAGCCATCATCCTTAATTATATTGTGTAAAAGATTCTTGTCAAGTGGATAAGTAGAAATATTTTACATAATAATGTATTTTACTAAAGAAAATATCTCTATTACGATAATATAATTTTCTTCTACAAATAAAAATTGCCCAACTAGAGGGTTTTTTCTATGGGTATTCTTCAATGAATTGAGTTAATTAAAACTACTTTAGGTTGGTTAAGTCTTCTTATTATTTAGTCTTTTTTAAAAAGCATTCTCTATATGCTCAATTTTTAAGAGGCTTTTATCTTGCAGGGTATTTAATTCAGTTATTCCGTTCGACATACTATCTTTTTCTACCATCTTTTTGATTAAACCCCTGTTGATAATTATAGATATAACATTAAAACTGGGATTAAATCCTGAAAGTTTGTTGCTTGTAATATAAAAACTGGCTACTCTCTTTATTCTGGAAATCTTTAATTTATTTATAGTCTCCAGCGGGTCTCCGTACTCCAAATTCGTCCTGGTCTTAACTTCTATAAAAATTAAACATTTATCCTTTTTGGCTATTATATCTATTTCGCCATATTTGTTTCTATAATTTTTATGTAAAATAAAATACCCTTCTTCTTTTAAATGTTTCCGTGCAATAAACTCCCCTATTTTTCCTATAATTTTTTTATTAAAACTATTAACTTAAAACACCTCTAAAAGATACTCTATGAATCAGAGTGGGTCCATACTTTTGAAGAGATTTTAAATGTTTTCTAGTGCCATACCCCTTGTTATGTTCAAATCCATATTCAGGATAATATCTCGAAAGCTTAATCATTATCTGGTCTCTGATTACCTTTGCAACTATTGAGGCAGCTGCAATGGAAATGCTGAGCTGATCGCCATTAACAATAGGTAAATATCCGGTACCTAGATCTATATTAATGAAATCCGATAAAATAATATCAGGTTTTATTTTTAAGCTGTCAACTGCTCTTTTAAATGCAATCGCATTCGCTTTTGTTATTGATAACCTATCAATTTCATCAGGAGGGATTTTCACTACAGACCAGCACAGGCAGCTTCTAATTACCTTTTTAAAAATATATTTTCTTTTGTCTTTGGTTAGTTTCTTGGAGTCATTTATGTCTTCTATTATCAGCTTTTTCTTATCCAGAATGACAGCCGCTGCAACCAG
>VGAU01000207.1 GCA_016870675.1 Actinomycetota bacterium
AAGCCATAAGAGATAAACTAAAAGCTACCAAGATAATTAAGATCAGAGATATTGATTATGAAACTGCTAAAAAGGAAGTTTTAGGATATTATAGGAGCTATGATGAAGCCTATATATCTGAAGTATCTGAAGATCTGGAACTGGATCTTGAATTAGTATGCCAGATAACTGAAGAGTTAGAAAAAGAAGGGCGTTTAAAAGGGATTTAAAATGGTTAAAGTTTATACCAATGAAGGCGATACCATAAAAGGAGATCGGATTATTGGAGAAGCCAGAAAAATATCCGATATTCAGGTTATTGTTAAATCTGGAAGACATAAAGCCCAAAGAATTATTTTAAGGGATAATGCAGTGTGCATGATCGATAAGAAACTCAAATACCTTAAATAAAAATAATAATGAATATTGTAACCGAAATAAATATTGAGATATTTTATGTGAGATTTTTCACTCATATGAAGGAGTAGTACGGCTTTAATCTATATTATTTTACCATAAACAATATTATTGAAAATAAATACCTTAAAAATAATATATGTATTGAAAATATTAGACATTGTGGGGTCCAGCTATCCAAGTACTTATTAAGGAACCCCTATCCAAATAATAATAAGATGCCTTACAATTTCATGTTAAAATCCTCTTCAACAACAGTAACCAGTTCGTGAATCTTCCCAAAGGAATGGGAAATCTCCAATCTTCGCACACTTGCACTGTTAATCAACTGGGCGCAGTGAACTAAATTCTCTTTCTGAGTAGTATGCTGGAAAATCCTGTTGGCAATAGAATGCCGTATCAAATCAATCAGATTTTCTTGAGACCTATAAACTGATATTCTTGTTTGATTACTCTCCTCAAGAATATATATCCTCTTTAACCTAATCGATTCTGGTGTGAAACCCCAAGAAGCATCACAGAAAACCTTACCAACAATTGTGCGGATAGGTGTCAAAATATCTGTATTATCCTTTACATGTGCATAAGAATCTTCTGACAATCTTACATGAGGATAACCTGGATATACAGTTGGTAATTCATCATCATCAAAATTTATGGCCAGAATGTCATCAGTTACAAGTGGATAACCCTTTTTATATAAGTTGATTGCAGTAGTAGATTTTCCAATGCCTCTGTAACCTAAAAAAGCAACTGCACCATCATTAACCTTAACTGAACTGCCATGTAGCACTAAAAAACCCCTCTGATGAAGCAGAAGTGCCATTACCGGTCCCAATAGGAAGGGGATGATGTTGGTTTCATCAGAATTTTCCAGTTGAGCTACTGGATCAACAGTTATTTGATTACCACTTGTTATCTTCACCTTTCCAACATCATCCCACCACAAATAGACATCTTCATTGTCCACACGGTAATTCGGACCTTCAATTGCCCTCATTATCTTGGAATTAAGCTTTCCAAAAGTTATTTTAACATCAGACTTATCATTCCTGGAACCATCTATCATTCCTGGAAGTTCAATTTCTGATGAAATATTTAATCCATAAGCTTTATAAAAAAACATTCGTTTCAACCATATTATCATTTTTATTTTTAAATTGAAGAGTTTATAACAGAATTATAATTATTTTATGGAAATAAAAAAGATCATTCATTTTTTTAATTTGTTCGGGGTCTACTGAACGTCCGTCTTTGTAAAATATGCCGGTGATAGCATTCATATTTATTTTCTCCAATCCTAGATCAGGCAATAACATGAACAGTAATATGTATGAATATATGTATGAACAGTTAATGATTTTTAAAATTAGGCATGATGTTATTTAATATTATTCAATATATTATTATTTGAATCTGTAAATTAAACTTTTATTGAAAATAATTAATAGCTAAATTAATAGCTAAATTAATGGCTAACTTTAACACATATTGGAGTTGAGTAATCTGTCAATTGTAAAATCATGTTTCATACTTCTTCTTATATGCCTGGTTGTCTGGATCTCTGGTTGTATTGGCAACAGTGATACAGGAAGCAATACCAATACTACTACAAATATTAAAACCAATACCAGTGCCATTGTTCTAAGCCAATATGATGATGGTGAATTCTCTTTCTATTACCCTGCTGATATGGAAGTTCAGCAACTGGCAATCATTGATATAGGGGAATATCCTGATTTTTCACCACTCCTAGATAATAAATCCATGGTTCAAGTGGTGATGATTGAGAAATGGTATCCATCCATATATCTATCCATTCAAAAAACACCTAAAACTTCTGATCTTGAATTTTCAAAGGTTATAGCCACATTAAAGAAAAATATTGTTGAAAGTCCCTCCACACAATCAGTTACTTTTGATAGAAATTTAACTATCAGTGGTTCACCAGCTTATCTTATCCGCTCTGAAGGTAAATATCAAGCTGGTAATGAACGAGAATATGTTGAAGAAGTATTAATTGTGGATAAAAATTCATTCCTGTATATAATTTACATTACATTGCGAGGCGGCATTATAACAAATGATGATGAGAAAATATTTGACACCTATTCAACTAAGATACTGGAGAAATTTGAGATCAGGGGTTAAAACAATAAGATCAGGAGTTAAAAAATGATTAAATATTCATCTGCGGGAATTTTAATATTAATCATAATGATTTCTGGCTGTATAAATCAATATACAACACCCCAAGACGTTAATGAAAGTGGAGGAAAACATAGTAATGGTGAAATCACTTTTAATTATCCTGATACCTGGAAACTGGAGCATATACCTCACACTGAATACGATTTTTATTCAATAAACTCAACAGACGGAATAAACGATAACACAACTTTCATCATAGATAAAGTCTTTACAGATAAATCCCTACAGGAACTTTATGGGGAAGAGCGAAAATATGCTCTAAATTCCCAAGATAAAATCATTTATGAGAGAAATCTCACCATGGATGGAGCTCCAGCATATGAATTAATGTATGAGGGTCAACTGAATTCCACAAATAAATTCCAGAGAAGAATATTTATGGTGAAAAAATATTCAGAAACCTATAAAAAAGAGGTATTATACTATATAGTTGCCACAGCCCCTTCATGGAACAATGAGAGCATTAAAGACTTTGATATGGTTATAAACACATTTAAAATTCTATAATTTCAAAAGGACTAAAAGAAATAGTAGTGATCCAGACTTACTCGAGGTCTAATTATTATTCCACTAATTTTTTGCCAAGAAGTTGTATGTTATTGCAATTAAAGCCATGCCTATGAAATAATTTATAAAATTTGCAACAATATCTTTTATAAAAGTTAAAATCCCAGTAATAAAGATAATATCTTCATGAAAGGCGCTAATTGGAAGGATTTAATTTCTCTGATATCCATTTTTTTGCTCTGCCTTAGAGATCATAGAATTTATGAACAGTTATTTTTTCAAGT
>VGAU01000208.1 GCA_016870675.1 Actinomycetota bacterium
TGAAATAAGCCAGTTAATCCCTATCTGGCTTCCGGTTTTCCCGTACTTTTTACCAAGTTTTTCAAGTATGCTGTCTTTTGTCCTCGAAAAAAGCCCCTTTTCTACAGGCCTCCAGGCAACAATCATTACATCATTTTCCTTTGCATATTCAATGGTACCGTCAACGGCGGGGCTCTTATGTGCTAGATTATAATAAACCTGGTTGCAGACAATTTTATTTGCGGTGCAGCCCTGGGCCTCTCTGAACTCTGAAACGCTGAAGTTACTTAAGCCGATATGTCTTATATACCCTTTTTCAACCAGGTGGTTCATTGCTTCCATTGACTCCCTTATATCAATAGAAGGATTGGGGTAATGTATAAGGTAGATATCTGCATAATCTGTCCCGAGCCTCTTTAAACTCTGCCTGCAGGAATTTATAAGGTCGCTATAACGCAGGTTTGATGACCAGACCTTTGTGGCTATTATAAGGGTGGAGCGGTCAAAACCTCTTATTGCCTCGCCCACAAGTTCTTCCGCATGCCCAGACGCATATATTTCGGCTGTATCAATATGCGTTATTCCCATCTCAATAGCAGTCTTTATGGCATTAATATCCGCCTTATCATCATTATCAGGGTCCCTTTCCTCTCTGCCTCCAACCTGCCATGTCCCGTATCCGAACACCGGAAGCTTGAAACCACTTTTTAATTTCTTTTTTTCTATTTGCATGATGAATATAATAATAAATATAATACAAGCTCAATACAATAACTCAGTCAAACTTCTATATATTTAAATAAATTTTGCATAAAATCAATTTTCAAAAAACTTATAAATAAATATTAATTTTATTTCATTAAAGTAGGTTTTTCTTTGAGAGTATTTCTGGAAGTACAGGAAGTGCATATAGCGGTAGATTGATAAGCCACCCCTCTTTTCTATAATCTGACATAGACAGGCGAATACTTATTTCAGGTAAATATTTTTCTCTATATATTTTTAGGCTTTTTGCTCTCAGATTTTCTGAAGCCTTTACTTCAACAGGAATAATTCTATTATCTATCTGTATTATAAAATCAATCTCTGAAGTCCCTGCCTCTGCAGACCAGTAAAATACCGAATGCAATTTTTCACATTTAAACTGCTGCAGAACATATTGCTCGGTTAAAGCTCCCTTAAACTCTGTTAAAATTTTATCTTCATTAAGAAGGGTTTTTGCATCAAGGCCAGATAAAGCTGAAAGTAACCCCGTATCAAGCATATAAAGTTTAAAAGCTTTAGTATCTTCATAACTTCTCAAGGGTAATCCAGGTTTTGTTATCCGGTTTACTTTATGAATAAGTCCGCAATCAGCAAGCCACATCATTGCGAGCTCATAATCCCTGGCGCGTGCACCCTTTCGTATAAGGCCATATACAAATTTCCTATTTTCCCTTGCAAGTTGGGAAGGGATAGAATTCCAGAGCATTCGTATCCTGGGCACTGTTTCATTTGGGGCATGCTTTGAGAAATCCTGCTCATAAGCGGCAATAACTCTAAGCTGTATTTCCCGAACCTCTTTATAATCCTGTCTCTGAATAAATGCAGCAACTGCTTCTGGCATCCCCCCTATAAAAAAATACTGCTTTAATAATTCCATATACCGGTCTTTAAAGCCTGATATTAAATCCCAGTCCTTATTTAATAAAAGATCAAGATATTTTTGCATTTCCATAGCCTGCATAAATTCTGTAAAAGATAAAGGAAACAAATCAAGAAAGGATACTTTACCCACCGGGAAAGACGTTTCGGGATGAAGAGCAACTCCAAGAAGAGACCCCGCAGCAATGATGTGATACTGAGGTGCGTTTTCCTGAAAATATTTTAGGCTGGTCAGCGCCCGCGGTACTTCCTGGACCTCATCGAATATAATAAGTGTATTTTCAGGTTCAATATTGCATTCCGCTTCCAGACTCAGGCCTTTTATAATACGAGGAATTTCAAGATCACTCTCAAAAAAACGTTTCATCCGGTCATTTCCCTCAAAATTAATATAAGCATCTTTCCGGTATGAGGTTTTCGCGAACTCTTCCATCAGCCATGTTTTACCAACCTGCCGTGCACCTCTTATTATAAGAGGTATCCTAGTACTACTTTTCTTCCATTCTTTTAGTTTATCCAATGCCTGTCTGTACAAAAGTTTTACTCCTTTTATTTACTTTAAGATATTATTTATAATAAACATAAATCCATTAATATTATAACCGAATAAACACATAATTCAAAGGATATTTTGTTGTTATAAACACATATTTGTAAAGAACTTTGTGTTAAACTGGAGCCGTTTCTATTTAAAAAATAGTTATCACGATTCTTTAACCTTGTTATTCCAATATTCTACATAAGCATGGTATGCTTCAACTGTTGTTAAAAAAGGCAGATGCTGTCTTGCGGTTAAAACATATGCAGGCACAGTTTGCACTCCTAATCTATAAGCTTTTTCAATTCTGTGGTTTCCATCTATAACATTGCATCTTCCTGGACTTATCTCGGCCAGAATAACTGGCACAGTTATATCAACTTTATCAACATGGTTTTCATTAATAATAGCCGTCCCTCTCCTGTATTCTTTGACACTGATATTTTTAATTTCAAATCTTTCTTTATTGTCGTCAATAAATTTCAGCATTTTTGTTATATTGAACACAAAGTATCCATTTGGAAAATACTCTTCACCTTCTTCCGTAGAAGCAGGAACGTAATTTTCATCAATTTCCAATATTAAAGGATTCTTTCTTTTTGCCATATTCACACCTTTAAAATTATAATCAGGATTTTCTCTATTACTATTAATATTAAAGTTACTCGTAATCAATAACTAAAGCCACGGCTGTTACAATTTCCTGCATTTCTGTTGCAGATAAAACTCCAATTCTTTTAGTAAGCCTCTTTTTGTCTACACCTCTTATCTGTAAAGCATCTACCGCTGAAATCTTCGACAATCCATTAGATTTATTTGGAACTAATTTAACATGCCATAAATTGCTATTAAAATTTTGCTTCCAATCTGTTATTGGGGCAATTAGTTTTATTGGTAATTTTCCTACACCATCAGAACTGATGATAACAGCAGGTCGGAATTTCTTCATCTCTGTCCCAACTGTAGAGCCTAGGTTTACTACCCATATTTCTCCTCTCCTGGGTTCTAAAAGTTCAGTATTCAACAATATCTCCTTCCTGGAAATCATCTGTATCTGAACTACATTCATAAGCACCGGCAATTTTTTCTGCTTGTTTTGCTAAAATCCTGCGTCTCTCTTCCAGAGGTAACTTTATAAAACTCTGTTTTTCCTTTAAAACCCGTGGTTTTTCTATTTTTATTTCTTCATCAATCAAACTATTTGCTTCTTCCTGGGTTATAATTCCT
>VGAU01000209.1 GCA_016870675.1 Actinomycetota bacterium
CAAATGCGGTGGAACCATGAGAATTATTGCTTTTATTGAGGATTATAAGATCGTTAAGAAGATCCTTGATTATGTGGGAATATATGAGTTTGAAAGGAAAAGACCTCCGCCTAAGATGGAAACTTGCCCCGATGAGTTTGATGATTATATAAGGGATGATTATATAGACTGTGACCATGTATGTTAGGTTAATTATAGGGCCACAGGATATTTTGCTGCCATAAAACTGGAACAGATATGGTTTTTTCTTACTTCTCTTTGTACTATCTATGTATTTACTACTCAAGTATCATGATTTCTCATGCTTTTTAAATCTGATAGCCTTATTATGTTAACTCTTGGCTGTTTATAGACTGGTGATCCAAGCAAGTTCTTATAAATTTATTTTTTTGTAATAACGGGAGGAGAACCTTTTTACTGGGAGCATCTATACCATTTTTTGGATGAGCACAATGACTGTTTTTTCCAAATATATACTAATGGCCAGTTAATCGATGAGAGTGCAGCAAAAAAACTTTCCGACCTTGGAAATGCTGTCATTTGTATAAGTGTAGAAGGGCTTAAAAAAGAAACTGAAGCCAGAAGAGGCAAGGGCAGCTGGGAAAAAATAATGACTGCCATGGATCTCTTAAAAGAAAACGGCGTATTTTTTGGGTATTCAGTAACTGCAGTCAGGAGTAATAATGAATTAATTGTAAGTGATGAATTTATTGATTTCTTTATAGAAAAAGGTTGTTTTCTTGGATGGTATTTTAATTATATTCCCACAGGGAAAGACCCTGATTTAAATCTTATGCCCACTCCCGAACAAAGAGATTACAGACGAAGGAGAGTTCTGGAAATAAGAAGGACCAAAAATATTATTCCCATTGATTTTTGGAATGATGGTCCACTGGTACATGGATGTATGGCTGGCGGTAAAAATTACTTACACATCAACGTTAATGGCGATGTAGAACCATGTGTATTTATTCACTTTGCTGTAGATAATATAAAAGATAAGGGTCTAACTGAAGTAATCACTTCAGACTTCTTTAAACTTTTCAGAAAGAAACAAATGCAAATCAGCAATCACTTAAGACCGTGCTGTATAATTGATAATCCTCATGTTTTAAGAGAAGCAGTTGCTGAAACAGGCGCATATATAACCCATGATGGCGCAGAGACCATGGTGACTGCACTTGCAAAATCTTTAGATGAGTATGGGAGTAAATATAAAGAAATAGCTGATAAAGCATGGGTTGAAGAATATTTACCCAGGGAAGAGGAGGATAAGGTAGTATAATTACAATTCTTACAAACAAGCTAGAAAAGCCAAAAATAAATACACCCCTCCTATACATCATCAAAAATATCCTAACCATTATTTGGGAGCATAGTAAAATAACCTTTATTTCAAATCACTATATAAGTTAATGTTTGATACTAAAATTATTAAAGTATTAATTGTAAAAAATGTATTGTGGTCAAAAATCCTTTTGAATCTTAGATACATAACTTTCCACTTTTAATTCTGTTTTCTCGGATATAAGGTCAAAATGTTCGTCAGCATGTAGAAGCGTAGCTTTCGACTTAATTGCTGCAGATGCTATTAATATATCTGTATAAGGAACAGTTAAGCCTTTTCTCTGGAGGTCAAAAGCTAAAAGACTTGCCGATTCCCATAATTTAGTATCAGTGGAAATTTCATATAGTGACTCAAGTCTACTTTTTAAACGATCAAATTCATCTTTTGTTTTTGCACCACCTAAAATCTCAAGCCTGATCATACCAATAGTAGAGATAACATCTAATTTTAAAAGATGGTCTATCCTATTCTTTATTAACATAAAAGGATTTTTTCTTAAAGCAAATATCCAGGCTGAAGTATCTACCAGAACCATTATTCTTTCTTTCTTAATTCATTAAGCTTTTCAAGAGTTAAACTTAAGTCAAAAGTACCCAATTCTTTACGTAAAGCTTCTATATTTTTTTTATGTACAAGTTCCTTAAGCCCCTTTTCAATAACTTCTCTTTTGCTTTTTGCTTTAGTGACTTCAATTGCAGTCTTAAGAAGCTTATCATCAATTACGACTGTTGTTTTGCTCATAATTTATTTCCTTTTAATACATAATTAAATTACATATTAATTATACATAACTTCTTCACCCTGTCAATTATTTTTAAACAATTTGTTATTTTTAAACAATTTTGTCATTTAAAGTGATTGGAAATATAATTTAGAATATTTAACAATTAATTAATAACCTATTTATAGTATGTAAAGAAGACAAGTGAACGCTCCTATAAATTTACTTTTAACATATGAGAATAACTGCTACTATCCTGATTATTATACTACTTGTATTTATATAACAAAAAAGTTTTCACGCAAAGACTTTAGTATATATATAATTTAAGATATTATTTATGATAGAATTATCGCAAATTTTTGTTAATAAAATTTAAGATAGTGCCATTTATGAAAGGATTAAAATGAAAAAATCAATAGGAATACACGAAAGATTATATCCTAATCCCGTTGTTCTTGTAAGTTCGTCATTTGATGGAATTGACAATATTATAACTTTAGCCTGGGCTGGAACTGTATGTGGCGGACCTAAAATGATTTCAGTATCAATAAGACCTTCAAGATTTTCACACCAGCTAATAAGTGGCTCAAGAGAATTTGTAATAAATATCCCAACCAAAAGCCAGGTCGATATATGTAAATACTGTGGAAAAAATTCTGGCAGGAACGTTAATAAATTTAAAAAATTAAATCTTACCAAACATATACCATCTGTCATAAATACTCCTCTTATTAAAGAATGTCCCATAAATATTGAGTGCAGAGTTAAAGATATTATAAAACTTGGAGTACATGACCTTTTTATTGGAGAAGTTGTCTATGTAAACAGTGATGAAGAGATTATTTATGAAGATGGAGATATAGATTATGAAAAGTTAGACACAATATCTTACTGTATGGGAAAATATTTTAAAAATGTGCTGATTTAATAAATTTAAAATATATATTTTTCTCTTTTGCCGAATATGGCTGTACCTATTCTAACCATATTGCTTCCTTCTTCTATGGCTATTTGATAAGAGTCTGACATTCCCATAGATAAAACTTTCATTTCTACATTGGGAAGTTTTGCTGTCTTTAAGCTTTCAAAAATTTTCTTTGCTTTTCTAAAATATGGTCTTAAACTTTGCTTATCTTCTACTTCTGGACCCATGGTCATAAGTCCTTCAATTCTTATGTGGGAAAGATTAGATGATATTTTTTCAATTAATTTAAAAATAGCTTTATAGTCAGGTACCATCCCATACTTTGATTTTTCTTCAGCAATATTAATTTCTATATATATGGGGATTATTTTCTTACCTGCTTTTTC
>VGAU01000210.1 GCA_016870675.1 Actinomycetota bacterium
AAATAGCTAAGAATATCAAGAATATTAAAAAGAATTTGGAAATTTTATTGAAAGTGGCAGTTTTTACTGAATTTAATTGATGATTTTAGGACAAGCTCCTAGAAAAGTTCTAAGGCAAGGCCCCGAGATGTTGAGTAACCTAAAGCGTGAGCCAGGGTAAAAGATAACTTGGGGTTTTTCTTTTCTTAAAGAAGCTAAAAAAGGTATTAGTAGGCGAAAGTTACTTTTGTTTTAAGAAATGCTATAATTAGTAACCAATTATTTTTAGAGGATAATTAAAATGGCAAAGATAAAAGAAATTAATTTAATAGAATTGATTAAACCATACGCAAAAGATAATGTTTGGCTTGCTTTAAATACAATGCAAAATAAAGTTTTATCTACTGGCAAGACGGTAAAAGAAGTTATAAATAATGCTAAAAAAGTCAGTAAAGAAAAACCAGTAATAATAAAAGCTGTTCAAAATTATTCAAAATATATCTTTTAGTACGTATTATTTCACTACAACCTCATCCAAAAGAAGTTTAAAGTAAGGCAAAAGCTTAATCTTTGCGTTGTTTATTTCTTCCTGCTCTTCCTTGTTTCCCGCATGCACCATATAGCCTTTTTTAGGTTTGTATTTTGCCAGAAAACTCCTAAATGAGCGGGGTATTTTCATCTTTGAGAGTTTGGCATATTTGACCTCTACAGGTATCACTTCTAAACCTTTCTCCAATATAAAATCGACTTCTGCCTGGTCTTTGGTCCGCCAGAAGTGAATTTGCATCGGCGTCAGCTCGGCTTGGCTTCTTAAGGTATTAAAAACCACATTTTCAAAAAGAAACCCGCTTAAAGGTGAGGGAATTTCTGGCAGACCAAACAGCCCTAAAAGCCAATTTCGCAGGCCAACATCAACAAAGTAGTAGATTGGCGACTTGGTAATTTCGCTTCTAATATTTCTATAATAAGTTGTTACCTTTTTTAAGATAAAGGTCTGTTCAAGATAAAACAGATAGTGTTTGATGGTTTTCTCGTTAGCTCTCACTGTTGAAGCGAGTTCTTTTACATTGACCAAACTGCCGATCTGGGAGGTCATAATTTTCAAAAGATTGGTGAATACCTCAGTCTTTTCAAGATGGAGCAAGTCATGGATATCCCGGTCAATATAGCTGCGGTAAATCTCCTGCATCTCAGCCTGCTTAGCCACAGCAGTTTCCCCAAGAACTACCCGCGGATATCCCCCAAAAACCAGATACTCCAATAGAAGTCGGGATGATTTCCCCTCTTCCAATCTAAAGAAATCATCCAGCCTGTCTTCATACTGATAGTTTGTTTTGAAATTGACAAACTCTTCAAAACTTACTGGGTCAACAGCAAAAAGCTGCTTTCTTCCAGCCATTGATTCCGGAATCTTTGCCTTAAGCTCAAGACTACCTGAACCGGAAACAACAAATTTAAAGCGGGTTTTCATATCAAAGATACCCTTTAAAAAAAGCCCGGCATCTTCTTTTCTTTGGACTTCGTCAATAAAAACGACCGCCCTTTCTTTCCCTGCCTGGAGCTCAAGGTAGGAAAGCAAATCAGCCTGTGAAGTAAACCTCTTTTTGTCTTCCTCGCTGTCAAGATTCAGCCAGATAGTTTTTTGGCCCTCAGCGTAAAGCTTTTCTTTTAGCATATTCATCAAATATGTCTTCCCTGCTTGTCGGGGACCAACCAGAATTGTCATTTGATCTGATGATAAATGGGCAAGGAGCCTGGAGAAAACCTTTCTTTTAATCATAAATCTATTATAGTACCACTTTTATGGGAGTCAAGTAACAAAATACTCGGGTAAATAACTTTAGGCTATTTTTCCACTTTTGGAAATACACCAGAGGTTTTTATCTAGGTTCACCATTGAAGAATCTTATCAGCACTTAAAAAAGAATATGATAAGGCTATTATTGTCTCAGGAGATGGCGACTTTCATTGTTTAGTAGAATATTTGGAACAGCAGAGGAAACTACTACATATTTTAGTGCCGAATAGACGTTATTCTGGGTTGTTGCGGAGATACAACAACTTTATAGTGAGGATAGATTTATTGAAGGGTTCTTTAGAACTATAAAAAAAGACCGAGATCAGCGGTCGGTCGAAACCTTAGGCTGCTTAGCTCGATCATCGTGATTCGATAAAATTGTATAAAATTTTTTATATTTTTGTCAAGTTTTCTTTAAATTTTTTTACAATTTTTTTTACAATTTTTTTAATATATTTTACAATTATCAACAAAATACTTGCTAATAACATTACAATTTATTTGATATAATTTTACCTTTCTGTTATTTTGTTAATAACATTACAATTTAGTGAAAAGGTAATATTATGAATAAAAATATGAAAATACCAGTAGTTTTAGACCTAAAAGAGATCGAAGTATTAAAAAATGCACCAGGAAAGAGGTACAAGAGCCAGAAAAGAGACAGAGCTATTATTTGGTTAACTTTAAATACAGGACTAAGAGCAGACGAGGTTATTAACTTGAAAGTAGAAAACATCGATCTTGAAAACAAAGTTATTACACTAACACATGCTAAAAAGGGTAGTTTTGGAAGTGTGGTTTTTAACTCTGATGAAGTTGTAAAGCTGATAAAGGATTGGCTGAAGATAAGACCTAAAAGCGAATGGTTTTTTTGCACAATCACTAAAAGCAAAAACATTGCAGGTAAAGGTGTTACAAAGCCTGGAAATAAATTATCAAGACAGTATCTTACCAGTATGGTTAAAAAGTATGCTAAAAAGGCAGGTATGGAAAAAAGGGTATCATTTCACACCCTGAGGCACACTTATGCAACCTGGTTGTATTTGGAAAAGCACGATATAGAACTGGTAAGACAGCAGTTAAGACATAAGGCTATTTCTACCACTACCATATATACTCAGACAGCCTGGCAGTTTGAAGGTCATAAGGCAATTGTAGGGTTCCAGCTTTAAAGCCCATATCTTAAATTTAAGCTTTTAGCCGATACCATTACCTAATGGCCTAAAATTGAGCAAATATTGATGTAGAAAACGGCATGAAATCTTTTAAAGGATTTATTTAATTATTGTTTATTATAAATATTATTTAAGTCGTGCGGTAGAACATGAATGATTTGCCAAACCCGAACTATGTATTACTAACACAGGGCCTTAGTGCTTTTGCGGGTGCTTTTTTTGCTTTTCTGTTTCTCAGATTGGCAGAGTTTTTATTAAGAGTTCACCAGCGAAAAGTGAAACATTATAATTCCTTAGTTCTCCTAGGAGCTTGTCCTAAAATCATCAATTAAATTCAATAAAAACTGCCACTTTCAATAAAATTTCCAAATTCTTTTTAATATTCTTGATATTCTTAGCTATTTAGACCCATATAGGCCTATATCTTT
>VGAU01000211.1 GCA_016870675.1 Actinomycetota bacterium
CATAAGCACCTTCTCCAAAGTAGACTGTATTCAAATACATCTCCAGTATTTCTTCTTTGGAATAGATCTGCTCAAGCTGATATGCAAGGGCAGCTTCTTTTATCTTTCTCTCATATGTTATATTGTATTTTTCCTCAGGGAGGTATACATTTTTTATATATCCCTGGGTAATAGTAGTCGCACCCTGTTCTATTTCTCCGGACATAAGGTTTATAATAAATGAACGAATTATACCTTCGATATCAAATCCTTTATGCTGATAGAACCTTTCATCTTCAATTGCAATAACAGCATTTATCAGGTTTCTGGGTATTTGTTCATAAGATACCAGTTCCCTGTTTTCCTCACCGTGGAAAGTTGCTATAAGAGTACCGTCGGCGGCGTATATTTTTGATGTAAGGGCACTTTCTGTTGGTGAAAAATCTTCCAGATTTGGTAGGTCCTCGAAAAAGGAGGCAACAGCCTGGAAGGCAAATATAAGGATACCTGAAAATACAAATGTGACCAGTACCTGTATAGCCAGAAAGACGGCTATTATGGTTATTATCACCCTGGAAGGTTTTCTGGTTTTATGTTTTTTTCTTAATCCGGACATAGTTTATAATTATTTTTTACGTTGATATTTTTAATAATAGTCTTATTTGGGACTAAAAATAATATGTTATTTAAAATTTTTATTATTTAATAAAAGCATAATATTAATAAATATTGCAAGTAAAAGATATTATCATATTTCTTTTATATTATACAGGGACAGCTAGCGGCTTTTAACAGGATTTTAAGCGTGTAGTTATAGTTTAACGTCACATGTGGTCAGTGAAAATAAGTACAATACAGGGACGATACTAAAAAAAGAAGTACCTTAAATTTAATTTTTTCTATATTTATATTATCATTATCCAAAGGTATTTCCTTCCTTTAGTTTTTTAATGGGGTAATTACCTTAAGTTACGATAGAGAATTTTTATAGCCGAGAGGAGTTATATGGCTAGATTATCTAATGAAGTCATGATTGAAATGCTTAAAAAATTAATAGAGATCAGAAGGTTTGAGGAAAAGGCTATACAGCTTTATAAGACCGGAAAAATCTGGGGGTATCTCCATCCGTGTATTGGCCAGGAAGCTATTCCAGTAGGAGCCTGCCATGCAATTGAAAGAAAAGATTATATAATTTCCAATCACAGAGGTCATGGTCATTGCATAGCCAGGGGGGCAGATATGGGAAAAATGATGGCGGAGCTTTTTGGAAAATCTACTGGTTACTGCAAGGGCAGAAGTGGCTCAATGCATATTACTGACATGGAACTTGGAATACTGGGAGAAAACGGAATCGTAGGAGGCGGTATACCCATATCGGTTGGAGCTGGACTGAGCTGCAAAATGGATGGAAAAGGAAGTGTTGTAGTATGTTTTTTGGTGACGGAGCTGCAAATAATGGAGTATTTCATGAATCCTTGAATATGTCAGCTATATTTAAATTACCGGTAATTTATATCTGTGAAAACAATATGTATGCTATTTCTATGTGTTCGGTAGATTCCGTAGCCTGCAAAGATGTGGGAAAGAGGAGCTGCGCTTATGGTATTCCAGGGCATATTATAGATGGCAGTGATCCTGTTGAGGTTTATAAGACAGTTAAAAAGGCAGCAGGACATGCGAGAGATGGCAGAGGTCCTTCTCTTATTGAAGCAAAGACTTACCGGTTTTATGGTCATCATCCCAATGACCCTGCAGAATACAGGGGAAAAGAAGAAGTTGAATATTACATCAGTGAAAAAGATCCGGTAGCCAATTTTAAGAGCAGGCTGCTTGATGGAAAAATAATCACTGAAGAGGAAATAGAAAGAATTGAGAGTGGAGTAGATAAAAAAATAAAGTATGCGGTTGCTTTTGCTTCAGAAAGCCCGGAGCCCGAACTTGAAAAATTCCTGGAAGAGGTTGAGCAAATTTAATCCCCGGATAGTATTTTAGATTTTTGCAGAAAGGAAAATTAATGAGAGAAATCCAGTACAGGGAAGCTATAAGAGAAGCAATTATAGAAGAGATGGATAGAGACAGGAAGGTATTCTTAATTGGTGAGGATATTGGTGTTTATGGAGGAGCCTTTAAAGCATATAAGGGACTTTTAGATAAATATGGCCCGGATAGGGTAATCAGTACCCCAATTTCGGAAGCCGCTATAATTGGTGCGGGAATTGGTGCAGCCCTTACCGGATACCGGCCAATTGTAGAGATTATGTTTATAGATTTTGCCACACTGGCAATGGATCAGATTGCAAACCAGGCTGCAAAAATTCATTTTATGAGTGGCGGCAGCCTGAATGTCCCCCTGGTTATAAGGACTCAGGGAGGTGTTGGAAAGGGACTGGCGACACAACATTCCCAGAGTTTGGAGGCGTGGTTCTATCATATTCCGGGACTTAAAGTGGTTATGCCCTCTACCTCCTATGATGTAAAAGGACTTTTAAAAACTGCTGTAAGGGATAACAGTCCGGTAATGTTTATAGAGCATAAAATGATTTATCCGGTAAAAGGGGCAGTACCGGAAGAAGAATACACCATACCATTCGGAAAGGCTGATATCAAAAGGAAGGGTGAAGATGTTACCATCTTTGCCTATTAAAATATGGTCTTGAGGTCACTAGAAGCGGCGGAAGAGCTGGAAAAGGATAGAATTAGCTGTGAAATTATTGATCCAAGGACACTTGTACCTCTGGATATTGACACAGTAGTAAATTCAGTTAAAAAGACAGGCAGACTGATAATAGTAAGTGAAGCATGCAGGAGAGGTTCAGTTGCTTCTGATATCAGTGCTAGAATAACTGAAAGAGCATTTGACTACCTGCATGCTCCGGTAAAGATAGTTGCAGGACTGGCCACTCCAATCCCATACAATTCCACACTGGAGCAGGCTTCCATTCCACAGAAAGCTGATATTATAAAAGCTGTAAAAGAGCTATTGCAAAAATCTACCAGGCAGAGATAAAATTTTACCAGTACACTTCTCTATCTGGGTAAATTGGGCAGAAGAATCTAATATAGACCTGGATTTTAGTTCCACCTTATTTTTTCACCCACAGCAGATTGAAGAAATATTCTGTCAGGTGAAGATATTATTGAGTTCAAATGCAGTCAATTATTTATAAACTTTTTTTTCTATTATTTCACCGACTATAAGGTATCTGAATGTCTCCTTCCTTTATAACTTTTAACTGCTGCTAATATGGCATATACAGCAAAGAAAAACCATAAAGGAAAGTAAAGGAACATAAAAATCATGGAAACAAAGAACAGGGTTCCCGGCTCGGCATTAGGATTTGCAATAAGAAAGGGCATTGAAAT
>VGAU01000212.1 GCA_016870675.1 Actinomycetota bacterium
TGCAGGATTTAAAGCTGCTTCTATTGATGCCAGCCCGGGATTACAGATAGGGGTTGGTGGAAGACTGGCATACATATAAGTATTATATGGTGAATCAATTTCTTTATCTTCATTGGTCAAAAAACCTTCATCCCACTTATCCAGGATATAGCATAAGGTAGCATCAATATCCAGTTTCATATTTATAGCCAGCCTGTTATGAATGACTGCTGAAATTAAAGCCCTTTCCTCCGGGACATATGCTTCCTTCTCAATCATAGAAGAAATTTTTAATATATCATATCGTGACAAACCTTTGTTTTCTGCAAAGGAGTAGTCAAGGCTTCCTGTTTCAAACTGATATTGGGCAAGCATCATTTCAATTATGTTTCTCGCAGTATAATCCACTGTTATTTCATAGGTTTTTGGAAATAAAAACCCTTCCAGGCTCTCCGCATCCTTTAAATAATCATAACTATAATTACTTATATCCACAGCCTCTACCATCTCCTTATATTCTATAAAAGGTATTTCCTGAGCCACTCTTTCTATAACTTCCTTTACCGTATAGCCCTCTGGAATAGCAAACTTATAAGTAACAACTGGCGGGCCTGCTACTATTTTATCCAGAACCTTCTCATATTCAGAATTTGTTTCTAATGTATATATGCCGGGTATTAAACTTTTTTCCTTACCTCTCTGTTCTACTAACAACCTGAAAAGAAAGGCATTATCAATTATTCCTTTTTCCTCCAGCAGGCTTGCAATTTCTTTTAAGGTCATCCCCTCTTTTATTTCAAATTCAACTTCAACTCCTGCCGTAACTTCTTCCTTTTCCGCCCCTTTGAAAAGACTGCATGAAACTAAATAAAATGAAAGTAAAGGTATTGCCAGTAATATGATTACTAAATTTATCTTATTTATAAACTTATTATTTACTGCTTTCAATTTTCCTCTTTTGCATGTCCAAATAATCTTTTAGAATTATGCCTGCTGAAAATTTATCAATTATCTTACTTTTAGATTTTTTCTTTAGGAGTTTTAATGGAATTTTTGTCGTATACCTTTCATCAATGTAATCAACTTCAATGCCTGTGCTCATTACTATATCTTCAACAAAGCTGGCCACCTTTTTTGCCTGAATGCCTATTTCACCCTTCAGGGTATATGGTATCCCAACTACTATTTTTTTAATCTTATATTCATTTATTAATTTTTGAAGTTTTTCCTTTACTTTTTTGTCATTATTAAATACTTCAAGCGGCGTAGATATGATTTCCAGTTTATCTGAAACTGCTACTCCTATTCTTTTATCTCCTATATCCAATCCCAGGATTCTCATTTTCCTTTCTTAAAGTATTTTAAAACTCTATCTCTTACAAAATCAATGGCACCATCTAAAGAATAGGGATCTGAACCACCTAGCTGTGCGAAGTAAGGTTTTCCCCCACCTCCTCCTTTTAACTTTTCACTGACTTCCCTGGCAATCTTACCACAATCTATTCCTTTCTTTACCAGATCCGCAGTAGCCTGAAGCAGCATAACCGGCTTATTACCTAAAATATTACCAAAAATAATAAAAGTATTTTTCCCTTCAAAGTAATTTTTTATCTGGTCACCTACTATTCCCATACTTTTAATTTCTATAGTAGGAACCAGTTTTGAGTTTGAAAAATTGAAATCAATAATTTTTAAACTATCACTCCATGGATCGTATTCAAATTTATTTATTATTTCCTTTTTTGCAATTTTTATCTGCAATAATGCTAGTTCTTCTTCCTTTTTCTTTATATTATCTTTAATGTCTTTTAAAGTATCCAATACCCTATTATCTTCCACCTCCAGGCTGGCAGAAATATTATTTAAAATTATTTCTTTGGCTGCCAGATAATTATATGCATGCATACCAGTCACTGCCTCAATTCTTCTTAAATTAGCACCAATACTGTTCTCCGTTATAATTTTAAATATACCTATATCTCCTGTTCTATTTACATGAATACCACCGCAAAGTTCTCTGCTATAGTTATTTATTTCTACTACTCTTACAAACTTACCATACTTTTCACCAAATAGAGATATGGCTCCTATTTCCTCTGCAAATTCTCTGGTAGTCTCGAAACATCTTACAGGGTCATTATTCTGTATTTTTTCATTTATCATTCTTTCTACTTTTTTTATACTTTCTTCAGATGGCTCAGTATAGATAGAATAGTCAAACCTGAACATATCTTCTCCTACAAAGGAACCTGATTGTTTTATTTCATTACCGAATACGTTTCTGAGGGCCCAATGAAGGAGGTGAGTTGCAGTATGATTTTTACTGATATTTATTCTATGGTTATAATCAACTTCTGCGCTTACCTCATCACCCACTTTCAGTTCACCTTTTTTTACACTACCTTTATGGGTATTAATACCTTCAACCGGAATCTTGCAGTCTGTAACAACAAAGAAATTCTCGCCTTTTCTAATAATTCCTTTATCTCCAATCTGACCGCCTTTTTCTCCATAAAACGGAGTTTCCCTTAAAATTATTTCACCTTTTTCTCCTTCATATAACTTTGAGGTCAATTCAGTATTACCATTTTTATTGATTTTTATGATATTCTCTATTACCGTTTTTGCTTTACTCCTTTGATAACCAATAAACTCTACTTCAAGATTCTTATTTATTTTACGGTATATCTCCAGATTACTATCAATTTTTTTATCAAATAAAATCTTACTTTTAGATTTTTCAGTATGTTCCTTTAAATATTCATTAAACTTTTCCATATTTAGTTTTAACTTGTTTTCATTTAATATTTCCCCTGTTAGTTCAACTGGAAAACCAAATGTATCATATAGCTTAAATGCATCTTCGGGATCAAGATATTCCTTATTATCTTTTTTAATTCTATTAATTTTCTGTATTAAAACCTTACTCCCTTCCTTTAATGTTTTTGTAAATCTTTTTTCTTCATCCCTTACTAACTTAAACGAAAACTCTTTTTTTTCTAAAAGTTCGGGATATATTTTTGAATATTCACTTACGATTACTTCACCGATTTCATTTAAAAAATAATCTTCAATCCCTATCATTTTTCCATATCTTACAGCTCTTCTAATTATTCTTCTTAGTATATAACCTCTCCCCTCGTTTGAAGGTACCACACCATCAGAAATTAAAAAGTAAATTGCTCTTACGTGATCAGCTATTATCCTCGTACTTTTATCAAATTCTAATCCAGTTTTTTTACTATTTTTATAACTGATTTTCTTCTCTGATATCTCTTCTATTTTTTTCATTACACTGTTAAATAAGGATGTTTTAAATACAGATGGGTTTCCTTCTAAAACTGCTGTTACTCGCTCTA
>VGAU01000213.1 GCA_016870675.1 Actinomycetota bacterium
CCATAGCCTGTAGATATCTCTTACCTCCTCAGGAATATCAATCCAGCGCTCAGTACTTACCTCCTGTTTAATTAGCTCCATGGGAAATAAGGGAGCCAGATCGTCAGGAGTTAGAGGTTTCCCTGTAGCTGGATGCAAAGGTGGTAGAAGGGGCTTTGGCAAATCTGCCTGGATATTATACCACTGTTCTGGTATCTCATCCTCATCCAGTACAAACTTCGTTCTTTTATCCATTTTATTCTCCTTTCTTTTTTTATAAATAAAAAAACCCAGAAATTAAAAATAAAAACTAAAGAATTGATGACTGGCGACTGGTTACCTGTTTTTTATAATTATAGGGCTTCTTACTTCTTTTTCTAAAGCCATTTTACCAAGCAATGTTTTACTTTCTGCAAAATCACTTACTATGCTTTTTAAATCCAGCCTAAGAAGAGGAAAAAGAGGATCATTTTTCTTTAAATAAAATCCATTTTTTATGAGAAATTTAAATGGAATAAGTGGGCTGTTCTCATATTCCTCTTCATCTATGTCATCATTTAATCTCTTGCTAATAGACTCTATTGATTTCACCTTCTCTTTTATCAAATCCTTTTCAACCTCTATTAGCAGCCTTTTTGCCACATTCATACCCCTATATTCAGAAATTACATAAATACAGCCTAAAAAAATACTCTCAAAATCAGGAGGAAAAACATTAAAATTTCTGAGCCTGGGGAAAAGATAGTAATTTCCCGCTAAAATAATTCCGACACACTTCCCGCCGATAAAAGCAGCTTTGATTCTCCCTCCGTGTTCTTTAAAAGAAATAATTTTTTTTCTTTTGCTTTTCCTGGTGCTTCCTTCAAACAGCTTACCCTTGAGGAAACCGCTTAACTCACGGATACTTTGAACTTTAGATAATTCTTTTAAAAAATTGGCCTTTTCACAATCAAACCAATAGCTGCATTCAATACATTTAAATTCTATTTTCCCCAGTTGTTCGCAAGAAAGATCCTTTATTATTAAATTCAGATCCATAGCTATAGAAAAAAATATAAAATCTTATACTATACTGCGATAATTATAGCACTATAAAGAATTGTTTAAACTTTTAAAAACTTTTTTGAACTTTTGGAGTTTTTAATATATATTACTTATTTACAAACAACAAGAGCATTAAAACTCTGGCAGGGCTGATTTTTTATGAGTAAAAAAATTACATTTGATTACTGGCAACATTTATATTCAAATAGAACTGAAAATATGTTCTCTTCTGAGATAAGGGATTTGCTTTCACTTTCCGTAAGACCAGACATCATTTCCTTCGCAGGAGGTCTACCTGAAGTAAAAGCTCTAAGTTTTCAAAAATTAGAGAGGTATATTAAAAGAATCCTAAAGGCAGATGGGGATATAAGTCTGCAATATGGCGGTTCTGATGGTTATTATCCGCTTAGAACTAAATTGATAGAAGTAATGAAACTGGAGGGTCTGGATGTGGTAGAAGAAGATATAATTACCACCACAGGCGGGCAGCAAGCCCTCGACCTTTTAGCTAAAGTTTTTATCAACCCTGGTGATACTATTATTGTAGAGTCACCTGCCTATACTGGCGCACTAAACTCATTTAGCTCTTATGAAGCAAAAATAATTGAAATACCTGTAGATGATAATGGGATTGATATTTCCAGTTTAGAAGAAAGACTAAAGGAACAGGAAAAGAAAAAAGTTCAGGTAAAATTCATATATTTAGTACCCAATTTTTCTAACCCTTCCGGAAGAACATTAAGTCTTCACCGCAGAAAAAAGATACTGGAACTTGCAAAAAAATACAGAACTATAATACTGGAAGATAATCCTTATGGAATGCTTAGATATGAAGGCAAGCCTCTCCCCACCATAAAGGAACTTGATACCAAGGGTGACAACCAGAATGTTATTTACCTGAGCACACTTTCAAAACTTTTTGCCCCCGGCTTTAGAATAGGATGGATTGTGGCTCCGCATCCTATACTGGAGAAAATAATCCTGGGTATCCAGTCCACAATTCTCTGTGTAAGCACTTTTACACAGAGAATTGCATACGAATATTTTTCGGACCCATCATGGAGTGAAAATATCGATGAATTCATAAAAATATACTCAAAACGAAGGGATGTTATGCTTAAAACCCTGGAAGAAAGTTTCCCGGAAGGATCCGATTGGTCTAAACCGAAAGGAGGTTTTTTCATATGGTTAAAACTTCCTGACTATCTGAATACCAAAGAAATTCTGGCTGATGCTGTGAGAAATAAAGTGGCTTATGTTCCGGGCAGCGGTTTTTATGCAGATGATAGGGGACTAAGTGAGGCAAGACTTGCTTTCTGCACGGAAAATACCGAAAGAATAGAAAAAGGTATTAAAATTTTATCCAGGATAGTAAAAGAGAAAATTAAATTGTATAAAAGTTTTAAATAAAAATATCAACAGTAAATTATTATTATCTTATTATACGAGAGTGATAAAAATGAAAAAAAATATTGCTGTACTTATGGGAGGAAGATCTCTTGAAAGAGAAATTTCCATAAAAAGCGGCCAGAGAGTTTCAAATGCACTTAAGAAACTGGGCCATAATGTCATAAAGTTAGATATAGACGAATCTATAGTAGATAACCTGAATTCAGAAAAAATAGACCTTGCCTATATTGCGCTTCACGGAAAAGACGGGGAAGACGGTACTATTCAGGAAATTTTAGAAGTGCTGAATATTCCTTACACCGGTCCGGGTGTTTATCCTAATGTTTTAAGTTTCGATAAAATAATTTCAAAACAGATATTTATAAGTCTTGGCATACCCACACCGCCCTTTTACTTTTTAAATGCAAGTTCATTCAGGGAATTAGGTTCATCAAAGCTGCTGCCTTTCATAGTAAAAAAAATAGGTCTGCCGCTTGTAGTAAAACCATCCGCACAGGGATCCGCACTCGGAATAAAACTGGTAAGTAAAGCCGAAGATTTACCCGACGCTATAATTTCCGCTCTTGGTTATAGCAAAAAAGTAATACTGGAAAAATTTATTGACGGAATAGAACTCGCAGTAAGCATTATTGGAAAAGAAAAACCAAAGGCACTCCCAATCGTAGAAATAGTACCAAAAAAGAAATTTTTTGATTTTGAATCAAGGTCTAAAATTGGAGAAACAGATTACTTTGTTCCAGCCAGAATCTCCTCTTCTTTAAATGAAAAAGTGGAAGAGGTAGCCATTGCAGTTCATAATTCTCTTAAATGCACAAAACTATCCAGAGTTGATATCATGCTGGACAGGAAAGAGAAAATCCCTTACGTCCTGGAACTAAATACCTCTCCCGGTATGACGGACA
>VGAU01000214.1 GCA_016870675.1 Actinomycetota bacterium
CTGTACCCTATTTTCAACAAATGCACAGGAGACTTTTAGGGGCTTTTTTAAATGAGCCGTGTGCGAATTTAAAAAAGGGGGTAGGGGTGTTGGGGATTGTCTTAAGAGTGGTGGGTGGTAGACTTATTTTAAAACTTTTTAAAAAGGAAAGTAGTTAATATTCTTAAAACTCAATTTCGTATATTTTCCATTCATTATAGATATTTAATGATATTATATTTATTGCTTCAAGTTCTCCTATAACATCATCTGTCCCAAAACTTCCTAATCTTTTACTTAGATCAATTTTAATTTCATCAACCTTATTTTGCAGTTCAGATTCACTTAATTTAGTTTCTATATTCCAAACACCACTTATTGTTACTCTCATAATTTATCCTTTCTTATAATTTTTATCCAATTATTGTTTCATTAGCTTTTGGTATATCTGCAATTAATCTTGATTCTTTGGTATGTTTAATTTCATAACCTTTATTTAATTTCTCTTTTAGCTTTTCCAGTGCGAAATCAAGTGCTTCTCCTCTGCTTTTAAATTCCTTATGTTGTGCCTGCCCTGAATTTCCTATTTTCCCCCACTGTAACGATACATAAATATTGTTATCCCTACCTTTTTCTTTATCATAATAAGCATAGGCAGAAATCATATAAAATTTATTGTGTCCGTTATTTGTATTTTCTAAATAGTAAAACATTTATACCCCTTTCTTTTTATAATATTCAGCTAACCGCATAATAATTGATACTATGCGGAAAGCTCAGTATTATTAGAAACAATAATATCTAATATAACCTTCCTTTTTAATTTCTTCTTCCATCTCCTTTAATACTTCCTTATAATGTTCTGCCTTCTCTTTTCTTTCTGGCTGGAAGGTCTTACAATTTTCAAGTCCGTCAATTACTTCTTCTAATTTTTCCTTTATCTCATCAAAATCAGAATCTAAAATTTCAGTAACTCCGCAACAGTCATTATCTAAACGTAAATAGAAATTTGATGACTCTTCCAGAATACTCATGAGTTCATCATCATGCCAAAGGTTAAAACTCTCTCCATTATATTCTAGCCTTAAAACTTTATGTGCTCTTATACTCATATTCCCCCCTTTCTTTATTATTATTAATTATGTAAATTATCTTCCTTGATGTTTCTATAATTAATTCTAGGTTTTCTTTAAATTGATTTTTATCTTTACCCCAGTGCTGTATATAGTCTGATGAAAATGGGTTTATAAGCCCTATATATTTTGAAACAATATAACTTACTGCCTCTGCCTGTATTTCTTTAACTTCTTTATTTATATATATAAAATCATTATTATCTTTATGTAATAATTCATGCGCCCATTCGTGTATTAAAGTAAGAAGTTTGTTGTTATAATCATTATCCTTTTTTATTATTATCTCTCCGCCTTTAGAAATTCCTTCTGCTGTCCCTGTACTGCCTTCTAAAACATTTATTCCGGTATTTGATATAATTTCCTTAATAATCAAATACTTATCTTTAAAGTCATTACCTATATTCCAAAAATAACTATCAACTAATTCTTTTGCCTCATCAGTTTTCTCTGTTTGAGAAACATCAAAAACACTAACTGGCACAAAATAAATTCCTTTTCTGTGTTCTTCTTTTCTACTTTTCTGCTCTGCGGTCATATTTCTAAATGTTATCTTTTTATTATCTTCAATTATGTATTTGTAAGTTTTGGGAGCTAAAATTCTTATTGCCTTGCTTCCTTTTTTAATTTTATACCCCAATTCATTCCACTTTTTAAAACCTGCTACCCTTTCAGCATTTGGTAATTGAAACCAGATTAAAAAAGTATTACTAAAACTATAGTTATAGAACTTAGAGCAAAATTCTAAATAGTCTAATAGTCTTTTAGACTTACCTTTTTTAATTTCTTCAAAAAGACTATCTACTGCTGAATTAATGATTTTATTTGTTTTATCATTTTTCATAATTCCCCCTAAAAAAATATTTACCTTCCAGCTGTCTTCTCAACCAAAGACCTGGCTGATGTCAAGGTGGAGTAATCTCCCCGTAGGCTTGACCTTGACATCATAAAGACAGGTTCTTTGGTATATTTTCCTGGAAGGTAAATTAAGCTTATTCTTATAAAATATTATTAATCTTTATATTTCTAAAAAAATAATAGGGGCTTTTTCGCCTGAGGCGTGTGTGTGCCAACAGAAAAAAAGATTGGCACCCCGAAAGCGAAAAAGGGGGTTAGGGGCGTGGGGTTATTAATTGGGTGGTGGGCGGGTTAAAAAATCAGTTCATATAATTTCACAGAAATATATGAACTGATAAGTCAAGGGTGGGTGGTGGGCAGTCTATTGTATTTAATCAAACTAAAATCAATTCTCTAATTTATACCCACTTAGAAATTGTATTATTTTATCTTCTTCAATCTCAATAACTTCTTCACACACAGGGCAGTAATATTTTTCTTCATCAATTTCATCACATTCAATATCCCACTCCAAATCTCCATTTTTATCAATCATTACGTCCCCTACAGAGCTTCTTGAAGATCGAAATTTTAAACTGTCAATATTATTTTTGCATATTGGACAAGTTGTCATAATTTCACCTTTTTTAATAATTTTATAATTTTAATCTGATTTGTATTCTCAATATATTTGATAAGAGATATACCCCTCTTTTTTAATTACTCTTTCCATCTCAGCCAATACTTTTCTGTAACATTTTGCCTTCTCTTTATTTTCTGGTTTGTTTGTTTTAGTGCTTTCAAGTCCATCAATTAATTCTTCAATTTTTTCTTTTACTTCTTTAAATTCATCTTCTAATATGTCAAAAATACCATTTCCGTAAGAGTTTAGAGAATCAAAGATATTTGCGCTCTCTTCCAGAATACTTACTAACTCTTCATCATAAGACATATTGAAGGTTGGATTCTTAGCAGTTATTATTCTTATAACTCTGTATGCATTTCTACTCATCTTTTTTCCTTTCTCTTTTTTATTTAATAATATTAACTATTGGTTTATTACATATTAGTAATATCAATGCCTATCTCTTGATTGTTTTTAACTATCTTTTCATAATAATCGATTGATATTTCTAAAATATAAGTATTTTTAGGTAACCTCTTATAACCATAAAATTTTTTTATTTTATTAATAGCATCTTTTTTATCTTTTGCTTTAAAAACACTGTCAAATGATATAAATTCCATTGGTGGTTCTACGCTTCTAAATTCTTTTAGCCTAGGAGCTTGTCCTAAAATCATCAATTAAATTCAGTAAAAACTGCCACTTTCAATAAAATTTCCAAATTCTTTTTAATATTCTTGATATTCTTAGCTATTTAGAC
>VGAU01000215.1 GCA_016870675.1 Actinomycetota bacterium
ATATTAAATTTGGGGTACTTTTAGAAAAAATAAAAACTCTTGGCGCCAGCTTTTTAGCTACAGGTCATTACTGCAGGATTGAAAAATCACCTGTTTCAGGATTATACAAAATTAAAAAAGGATTTGATAAAAGTAAAGACCAGAGTTATGTGTTGTGGAAACTCAATCAGCATCAGATATCACAAATTAAAACACCTATAGGAATGTTCTCTAAAGATGATATAAGAAAGAAGACAAATAGTATTTTTCCGTTTTTAGAAAAGAAAAGCGAGAGCCAGGATATATGCTTTATACCAGATGACAATTTTCATTCATTTTTAACATCGAAACTTAAAAGCATAAAAGAAGGAGCCATTATAAACACCGAGGGTAAAATAATCGGAACACATAAAGGATATCCTTTTTATACCATTGGCCAGAGAAAAGGCCTGTGTATAAGTTATTCAAAACCACTTTATGTAAAAGAAATAATACCGGAAAAAAACCTTATTATGGTGAGTGAGGAAAAAGATATAATGCAAAAATCACTAAAAGTTAAAAATACTAATTTTATTTCCGGTAACCCTCCCGGAAATAATTTTAAAGCAATGGTTAAAATAAGATATAATTTTAAAGAAACTTCTGCTGAAATTATAATTGAAGATAAAGAAACAGCTATTATAATTTTCGATAAACCTCAGAAAGCTATTACACCAGGGCAATCAGCAGTTTTTTATACTGATGATATTCTAATAGGAGGCGGGGTGATTATAAAATCCTAATCTTCTATTCCCCGGTACTCCTCTGCTTCTTCTTCCATCTTTATAAATAAGCCTGTCATAATAGTCTGGAAATTCATTTTTTTAAAAATTTCTTGAAAATTAGTTAAAAATTTCAAAAATTTTCAAAATTACTATTGACATAGCTATTATTATTTGATATATTTTTAACATCCTTAGGACAGGAGGTAACTTTTAGAAGTAACTGAAATTTACAGACGAAAGAATGTATAAAGTAAGTTAAATTTCGAAAAAGAACCTGAGAAAAGTTCTAGGGAAGCTACCCCAAGATTTTGAGTAGCCTAAAGCGAAAGCAATGGTAAAAGATAACTTGGGGTTTCTTTTTGCTTTATTTTAATCCTGCAAGTCTATAAATAAAGTATTCAACCTGTTAAATGCTACAATTTTTTACAGTGGTAATTTTTTCTATATAATGAATTACTTGATATACAATTAAATCTTCTTATAAGTTAAATAAATCAAGTGACATCCTCACAGCAATAAATTACCGTGCATCCCTCTGGGGATTTGGTTCCTGCTTCACAGAGCCAACTTTTAGTGCAGGGGTTGTTCTCTCCACAGGCTTTACTTTGGACATGTCCTGCCCTAGTTTTATATAGTATAAAAAATCTATTACTTTTCAATATATCGAATTGCAAAATGAAATTAAAATAAGTACAATATTACAAATTAAAACCTAAAAAAAGAGGAAGTTATGGCTAACCCTAAATATGCTTTTTTTGAAGGGAAAATAGTACCAATTGATCAGGCAAAGATAGACATTAGAACCAATGCTCTGCAGTATGGCACCGGGGTTTTTGAAGGAATCAGAAGTTACTGGAATGAAAAGACCAAAGTAAGTTATGTTTTTAGAATGGAAGACCATTATAGGAGACTCATTATCAATTCCGGGATAATGATGATAGAAATAAAATATTCTATAAAAGAACTTTGCGATATAACCATCGAATTATTAAAAAAAGAAATGTACACCGAAGACTGCTATATAAGACCCTTTGCTTATAATAGTGGACTGGATATAGGACCCAAATTAATCGGTAACAAGCAGAATCTTTTTATATATTCTATACCTCTTGGAGAATATCTGGATACCAGCAGAGCAATAAGTGTCTGCATTTCTTCGTGGGAACGTATTTCAGACAATGCTATACCTCCACGCGCAAAAATATCTGGTTCATACGTTAATGCTGCCCTGCAAAAGACAGAGGCATTGCTGAACGGCTTTGATGAAGCACTGGTCCTAACAGCTGATGGAAAACACGTGAGTGAAGGAAGCGCTATGAATGTTTTTATGGTTAAGAACGGTACTTTGATTACTCCTCTGGTAACTGATGATATATTAGAAGGAATTACCAGAGATACAGTAATAAAGCTGGCTAGAGAAGATGAAAATATTAAAGTTATAGAAAGATCAATAGACAGGACTGAACTATATACTTCGGATGAGTTATTCTTCTGTGGAACAGGAGCTCAAATTTCTCCTATAGGTTATGTTGACAAGCGTCCTGTTGGTAATGGAGAAATGGGGCCGATTACAAAAAGGCTGCAGGACCTTTATTTCCGGCTAGTAAAAAATGAGGTTAGCAAATACTCCGATTGGTGCCAGAAAGTATAAATACAGAATCCTTAATTAACTGTATAAATATTTGAACAATTATCATCTAACATCAATTATTTGGCATTGATTTGCTTTAATTCAATCAATATTTCCTTTAAAAGAGTTAATTGAAGTCTTCTGAAATCAATATCGCTTGAAAGCTTTGTCCATCTTCTTGGATTATCCTCAGGAATATATTTATCAAGTTCTGATAGTATATCTGCCATATTATTCTTCCTTTCTCAAGAACTCAACTTATAAACCACTATTCAATTATAATATACCCATTAATATAAAAAAAAGTAAAATTAATTAATAAATATAATTACTTTCGTAACAAATGATTCTTTTAATGGAGCGGGCTACGGGAGTCGGACCCGCCTCTTGAGCTTGGGAAGCTCATGTACTACCGATATACTAAGCCCGCTTTATAAAACCGGCATTTTTTATTTTTCACAAATAAAAATATAAACTAAACTTTAATCTACCTTTAACCTTTATAAATTATATTCACCATATCTGTTCTAGTCGGGGCTATCATCATCTTCTATTTCAGAAACATCCTCAGCTTCTTCCCGTACTGCTTCTACCGCCTCTTCTTCTACTACTTTTTTCCTTACTTCTTTTTCTTTCCTTCCAGCAACAAGGCCAATAACAGTAAGATTAGTCTTTATAACTTTAATACCCAGTTTATCTGATACAATACCACTAGCTTCATTTATTATTTCCTGCATCTTCTCGGGGATTTCCAGATCCTCGTTTAATTTAGCATTCATATTAATTATTATACCTGTTGCCTTTGGAACTATTTTTACTTTAATTTCTTCCAGGCCATCTATCTTAATTACTGCATTTTTTATCTGCATAGCCACAGTCTCTAATGTCACCATAGCATTTCCTGTTTTAGAGCTGGATATATTTGCTACTCTTGTTCCCC
>VGAU01000216.1 GCA_016870675.1 Actinomycetota bacterium
CACAAGGGCGAGATCCTGATAGACAATCGCAATTCCAAGTGCCATTGAATCGAGAGGATTACGAATGGTCACAGGTAAACTATTCATCCAAATTGTTCCTTCGTCTTGCTTGAAAACGCCTGCTAAAATCTTCACTAATGTAGATTTCCCAGCTCCATTATCACCCACCAACCCTATAATCTCACCAGAATATATAGAACAGTCAATTCCTTTCAGAGCCTGAACGTGGCCAAAGTTTTTAGAGATCCCTCGAAGTTCTATCAAAGGTTGCCTCTTTTCCTTTAATCCCACTGTAGCCATCCCATTCTCTTTTTCGGTTTTCATACCTTTCCTCCTTATCGAAATTCACGCTCAATTCTACTAACCAATATAATATTCCTTACAAACAATAGCTGGTAAACATTTTACCATTAAGAATCTTTTTTTTTCAAACAATTTATTCTATAGATTTAATAATTAATGCTCACCAGCTATGTATGCCTAAAATAAATTAGGTATTAATATATGAAACCTATATCAATTTATTTTATAATACCTAACTCCTTACCTTTTTCCACCCATTTTGCTTCCCTCGCAATAATATCTTCAATATTGGTACTGTCTACAATCTCTGCACCAGTGTCGATATCACTAGCTGGATAACCTGCTTCTAAACCCTGATATATAAGTGCAGCAGTCAAGAAGCCTTGTGCATATGGATTCTGCCCAATAGTAAAGTCTACAGAGCCATCTTGGATACCCAACAGGACATTATCAACTAGATCATAACCACCTACAGCGAATCTACCTACTAAGCCCTCTTTTTTAGCCCAGTTTCCAATAAATCCATGGGTAAATTCGGAGGATAGCCATCCTACAATTTGATCACTTTCGGCTAGCCATTTAGCCTCAAACTTAGCGATTGCTTCAACTTCATCTGAGGAAGTTGCCAAATCTTCAGTAACATAGCTGGTACCAAATTCTTCATTGTACCTTTCAACTCCCTGCGAACCACCTAAATTTCTGGCTTCCAAGGCAAAGTGTCCAGGGGCAAAGTTAGACATGACGATTTTGCCATCTTTCCTACCAGTATGTTTCTCAACATATTTACAGATCTCGTATCCAGCAATATTTCCAGCCGATATAAACTCCTGGCCAACGTAAGCAACACCAGTCCTTTCCTTCACTCCCGGCGCTCTTGTGTTAAACAACACTACAAAAATTCCCGCTTCTTGCGCCTCCGTAATAGGCTTAATAAACGCTTCGGAATCAACAGCCGTGAAGGCTACAGCATCAGGCTTGGAAGCGATTACACTATACTGCATCTCTATCGTCGACTCCGTGTCATGTATTGCAGGACCCATAAAATCGGCATCCCATCCAGCCAGATCAGCAAAGTCATATAATCCCACTACAGCTGGCACAAAGAATGGGTTTAGGTCATGAGTGACAAATACGACCCTTCGTTGTCCCTCTGCAACCGGAGCCTCCTCTTCCGCTTCTTCGGCTGGAGCGGCTTCTTCTGCTGCTTCTTCCGCTACTGCTGCTTCTTTCTTGCAGGAAGTTCCAATGAATAACATTGAAACCATAATGGCTACACTAAGAACAACAACTAATATTTTTTTCACTTCTCTCATCTCCTTTTAATTGATTTTTTTTGATAAAATATATCCGAGATTTGTTTAAGATAAGCCTTCAAGGGGCCCTTAGGCAAATCTCCTATTTTTTTCTCATAGACACCTCCTATCTCTCTTTTGATGATTTTATATTAATATTAAAAATTTATTCAAAATACTTTGAAAGAACATAAGATGCTGCTCCAAGGACACCTGCTGTATCACCAAGCTCAGAATATTTAATTTCGGTTTTTCTTTTTATAGAAAATAATGAAATTTTGTTAATCTTTTCCCTTAAATTTTCAAGAAAATACTCACCTGCTTTTGTAAAGATGCCCTGAATGATCATAACCTGTGGATCATACATAAGAATAATATTGGATATTCCAATTCCAAACCACTTAATCACATCATCCATAAGATCCAATGCAAGCTTATCTCCTTTATTTGACGCATCAAATACATTATAAATATTTACAGCTTCAGGATTATTTCTATTAAAAATTATTGAATCCTGATAATCTCTGTATTTATCCCTGGCCATTCTTAATATCCTGTTAGTTGATACCATCGCTTCAAAACAGCCCTTCCCGCCGCATGCACATATTTCCCTTGCTTCAGGGTCTACTATCATATGACCTATTTCACCAATCAGATAATGATTGCCTCTTTTAATCTCGTTCTCTATTATCACTCCTGCTACTAATCCTTTACCTGCCTGTATGGCAACAATATTATCTTTTTTTATTCCGAGCCCTAAGATTTTTTCGGCAAAAACCTGGAATCTTGAATGATTATCTACAATAATCGGTATTTCATAAGGTATTTGTTTAAGTATTTTTTCTTTTATATTTAAGTTTTTACCCCATGATGGAAAATGTGGTGAAAAAATAACCTCTCCTCTTGTGTTATCAGTTATGCCATATGCTCCTATTGCAATACCGACAAGTCTTTTTCTATCAATCTCTGCATTATTTATAAGATTATTATATAAATCAACTATCTTCTTTAAGACACTATCAAATCCTTCATTTGTTTTAAGTGGGACTGAAATATTATGTAGAATTTTATTCTTTAAATTTGTGATAACTCCGGCTAACTTATTTGCTGAAATAATTATACCAACAGCATAGCCGCCATTTTCATTAAATTTGTAAATGTTTGGTTTTTTACCGCCTTCTTCCGTGGAATCTCCTTTTCCTGTATTTACAACAAGCTCATTTTTCAAATAATAATTTATTATTGTCATAAGAGTAGGCTTGCTTAAATTCACTTCCTTAGAAAGATCAGCCACCGATATTTCTCCAGAATCACGGAGAATATTTAATATCACTTTCCTATTTGCTTGCTTAAGAGTTTTTTGTTTTTTTACAGATGTCATTAAATTAAAATTCTTTAGGAAATTATTTATATACATGCGGTTATTATAAAATAAAAATATTAGTTAGTCAAGTCAATTTTTTAACTTATTTTATAAAACCTCTTGACTAACTAATATTTTTAACTTACTATAATTCGTAAAAATATAATAGTTAAAGTCAGTTATTTTATAATAAAAAATTATCTCTAAAATAGGAAGGTTTTATGGAATACATCATAAACACTAAATATCAAAAAACAAGAAGAACTAAAGAAGAATTAATAAAGCACC
>VGAU01000217.1 GCA_016870675.1 Actinomycetota bacterium
GAGCTTTCAACACACATGCGAACCACTGTTATTATGGTAGACTCTGAAGGAAAAATTCATCATATAAGGTTATCTTCAACTCCTGAGACCAACCATCAGCAAATATATGATATGCTTGGCATAAAGGATAATCTTGGTAAGATTCACTTGAAACTTTAAAGGTTGTAGTGTCCCAAAAATAGGCTGAAAGGCTTGTTTTAATCGGGAATTTTAAAAATTTTCAGAAAGTTGGGGTAAGAATTGGGTATCATTTCTACGAGCAAGATGTGGAATACTCTGAATATGATAAAACCGCAAGAACACCTCTTCCTTAGGATGTGGCTCCAGGAGAAACCATAACCGTTGAGATACTGATAAACAATATTAAAGAGAAAGGAACTTATGTAATACAGATTGACCCCGTAGTAGAAGGGAAATTCTGGTTTTCCTCTAAAGGAGTGCCTATGTTGGAAGGAACTTCCTATTTTGGCTCCTGCTCTGAGTAGCTAAAGGGCTCTAAGACTAAAAGTTGGGTAGCCTGAGTATCTCTAACCTTCTCAGTGCCTGTAGATATATTTTCCCATTTAAATTTTTCTATCTTTAACTTACCAGTTATATTATAATTATTAAGCTTAGAACAAAACCCTATATCTCTGCCTAAACCGATTTTTTTTAAGGAAATAGCACTGGACGATTTTTCTAATGCATCCTCTATACTTTTCTCACTCAAACATACACCTAACACTAATTTAGCACTGTCTATTAACTCAAGGTTTCTTATTGGCTGGGTAAGTAAATATTTCACTGCAAGTCCAGCAGTGTATACATCATCATAAGCAATATTTCCTTCTTTACCAGAGCATAAAAATAAAATATCGCAAAAATTCTTTTCTGCATAGGAGATTACACAGTCCAAGGTGGATTTCATATTTAAGATGGAAAGTGAAAAAGTAGCCCTTGCTCCTTGGGACTTAAAAAAAGATAGGGTCCCATTTGTAGTTTTTAAAACTATTTTTTTACCCCTTAAATCAAGGTTGGAAAGCTCCAAGGGTGAATTACCGAAGTCAAATCCTCTAGGAGGTAGACCTTGCTCTTCCCCACATAATATATAATCACCAAGTATCTTTTTCAGCCCCAATGCCTGTCTCTTTGTCCTAGTAATAATAATTTTCTCTGCTCCCACTCCAAAAAGAGTAGCAATTGTTGAAGTGGCTCTTATTACATCAATAACCACGCAAACACAGTTAGAAAAATCAATATTAAGAACATCGAGGGAAAATAAATTAAAATTGTTACTAAGTAGAACCTCGACTTTCATGTTTCAATCTCAACATCGCCTATTGGTTTCATAAACAAATCCTCCTATTTTGTTTCATTTTTTGTTTCCTTTAGTTTCATTTGCTTTTATCTAATTAAACGCTTTTTAGCAGTTTTAGTAGCATCTAAATAAAAAGTAATTACCTCTCTGGTTATTTTCTCCAATAATTTTCTGGAATCTCTAATTGCTTCTTCCAGACCCATTGGCCTATTTATTATAGAGAAATTGCCACTAAACAACTTGGAATTTTCAAGACCCATCTTTTCTCTACTTACCAACACTGAGCCATTTATAGTAACAACAGGTACATTATATTCTTTAGCTAGCTTAGCAACACCATAAGCACTTTTACCAAAAAAAGTCTGCCTATCTAATGCCCCTTCCCCCGTTATTACCAAATCTACTCCACTCATTTTTTGGCGAAGGTTTGTAGTCTCGATTACAATATCAGTTCCTCGTCTTAGTTTAGCATCTAAAAAAGCAACCAAACCAGCACCTAATCCTCCTGCAGCTCCTGCCCCCTTTAAATTTCTTATATCATTCCCAAGATCTTTTTTTATTACTTTTGCAAAATTTATTAGCCCTTTATCAAGTTCTTCTACCATATGTTTATCAGCCCCCTTCTGGGGAGAATATACATATACTGCACCTCTTCTTCCAGTCAAAGGATTATCTACATCGCAAGCCACCAGAAATTCGGTAGAGTAAACATGAGAATGAATACCGCTTATATCTATCTTACGAAGTCTTGATAGTTCTTTTCCTCCAAAGCCAAGAAGATTTTCATTTTCATCATAAAACTTAACTCCAAGTGCTTGAGCCATTCCCATCCCACCATCAGTAGTTGCACTTCCCCCAATCCCTATAATCACTTTCCTACATCCCATATCCAGTGCTTTTCTTATTAACTCACCTGTCCCATAAGTAGTGGTCTCCATAGGGTTTCTCTTATCATGTGGAACCAACCATAAACCAGAAGCTAAAGCCATTTCAATCACAGCTATATCTTTTTTTATTATCCCGAATTTAGAATTTATAACCTTACCCAGAGGATCTTTCACCCTCACTTTAACATATATACCTTTTTCACTCTCCACCAAGGTATCTACGGTTCCTTCCCCACCATCTGCCATCAGGCCTACCACCACTTCAATACTTTTGTCCACTTTTCTAATAGCATTCCCTATAATAGTGCAGACTTCAAGCGCAGAAAGGCTTCCCTTATATTTATCTGTCGAAACTAATATTTTCATTTTTTGCCTGGTATGTTATATTTACTATTATTATTTATGTAAATATTAGATATGGTACATTTACGTTATATTCTCCATTTCTTTGTTGATGTTTGCAAGTGTAATATTTAAATTAAAATTTACCTTTGCCTTAAATGACCTTAAAACTGACCTTATAAAATTATATCATTAACAGACTTAATACATTTGCAGTGCTGGCCAACTATTATATGGTCTTTAGAATCTACACTTATCTGACCACTGTAGCAGTAATCAAAGCTACCCTTATGTTTCATAATCTTTGCCTGGACATCAGCATAACTTATCTGTGAAGAATCTTTTATGTCATGCTTAGGGTTATTCTTTTTCTCCCTATCTTCAAGCTCTTTTTTTACCTTTTTAATCTTTGCAAGTCTATCTTTTTTTATTTTAAGATCCTCTGGAATATCATATCCTTTACCATTATGATAGATTTTATCTTCAGCGTTGTCACAGTCTTCTGCTTTTTTAAGCAGCTCATCGATTTCTTTTGAAAGTTTTGCCTCAGCTTTTTTTAATCTTTTGTAGCTTGCTGCCCTATGCTTTGAAGTATTGGCATAAAACATTGAACCATCAAGGCTTACATGACTCAAAGATACCATCCCCAGACTTTTAGCTATGGTAACGCTCTGGGCAAAGCAACTCTTGAAAAACTCATAATTTTCTTTTCTGAAA
>VGAU01000218.1 GCA_016870675.1 Actinomycetota bacterium
TAATCCTCTCCCAGATCAAATCCTGACGGGCATATTAAATTACCTACATTTTCGATTATTATTAAATCCAGACTGCTTATTTCTAATTTATCGACCGCCTGTGCTATCATAACAGCGTTTAAATGACAGGAACCTCCTGTATTTATTTGAACTACATTATCGGTAAGTCTCCCGATTTTTTCGGCATCATAAGTCGAGGAAATATCTCCTTCGATTACTCCAATATTTTTCTTTCCCTTCAGTCTTTTTATAGTCTCTATGATGAGCGAAGTCTTCCCTGCACCAGGTGATGAAAGCAGATTTAAAACTAAAATATTATCGCTTTTAAACAAATTTCTATTTTTATCTGCCTGATCTTTATTGTATTTTAATACATTTTCAATAACTTCTATTTTCATTTTGTCTTGTCCTGGCTTAATAAATTAATTCTTTAAAAAAAATTAATAAAAATTAACATTATATAATGTATCTTTATTTTCTATCAACAGGATTTTCTAGGATTTCTTTAGATTTTTTGTTAAATACTCCTCTATTTGTTTTATAGCCTGTTTTACTGGTTCTGAAAGTTTATTATTCATTCCTAAACTTTTGGGCTGGATGCCTAAGATAAAAATATCTGCGTTGGTTCTTTCTTTAACATACTTGAGTGTTAACTTCAAAGAAATATTGTGGGTAGAGAAACTCTCATTTTTTATGGTTTCTATATCAATAATTTTTACGCTTCCAACTGGAGCTCTGAAATCAACTGCATCCACTAATAATACAGTATCCGGTTTATATTTAACAATCTTTTCTAAATAGTTTTCTATTACTTCGCCTACATCCATAAGAAAAAGCTGAGGGTTTATAGCTTCAAGGTTAGAGTTATTAAGTCTTCGGATAAGCTCTATACCTGCGACGTCATCCCCACGCATAACATTACCCATCCCAATAATGAGTACTTTACCTTTTAGTTTGTCTTTAAATTCCGGTACCATCTTATAATCTCGAAACATTTTTCAATAGCTGTGTGATTTATCCTTCTATAGCTTTGCGATTTACCTGTCTGCCAGCAGCAGTTCTCCCTGTGCATGTCCGTCCATATCTACACGCAGATAGGTCAAGCATTATGGCAGTGTCGTTCATGGCACAACCATCGGATGAATCCGAATGCTACTTTTTTGAGATAGAAAGCAGAACCTCGCGGCGGCATTTGGGGCACAAGATACGAAAAGTATCAGGGCGCCTTAAGTAAGGAAATATTTCTGAAGGAACTTCCTCCAGAACTTCCTCCTTTACTAACTTCAGCTCTTTCTGCGCCGTTAAAATTAAAGGAAAATTACTATAGGCTAAGGGGCCAAGTTTATTAGCCAGGAAAGAAAGATGATCTCTGGCACCGATGACAGCTCCACAGTGCTCGCAAATGAGTAATTCTTTCTTTATAGACGTATATGCTTCTTTTCGGTCAAAAAGGGCTAAATCATACTCATTATTAAGCTTGATACCTTTTGTAGTAATACAATTAGCTTCACACTGACCACAAAAAATACATTCATCGTAATGCTGAATAACCTCACGGAAACCTGAATTATCAGATACTTCATCCACTAACTCGATACATCCAACCGGACAGACTTCAGCACAGGCACCACAGCCAACACATTCATTTTCATTGAACTCTGGCTTTCCTCGAAATCTTTCTATGGGTTGGTAAGGTTTAAAGGGGAATTTCGTTGTATATGGTCCCTTCACTATCGCCCTTACTACTTCCTTTAATATTCTAAACTGGAACAAACCTGGTAACTTCATTTTATCTATGTCCTTTTTCCCTTTTTGCCCTTTTCATCCCCTGAGGAACCAGAAGCCTTAGAAGATTCGTATTTGTCACACACACTTTTTTCCCATAGTTTTACACCAGATATATGCGCTCCTCTGGCTAGAGCATGGGCAGACACAGGAGCAGTTAATAGTAAAAAAACAATACAAAGTAGTGCTTTAATTCCCGCCGCCGTAAATCCTAACATCAAAAAAGTACCAAAGAGAATACTGCAGGTTCCAAAAGTAACACATTTAGTGGAAGCCTGAAGACGATTGTATAAATCAGGCAGCCTTACCAATCCTAAACAGCCAAAAAAATCAAAGAAAAGTCCTACCCCGATAAAAATCATTCCAGTGATATCATTAATATTATTCATTGAACCTACCTCCTCTGTGTAATCTTGTCGTTTTTATCTATGTAATCTCGAGTCCTATTCATCAAAATCTTTACCTTCTATATATTTGGCTAAGGCAATGGTGGCAATAAAACTCTGCAGCGCCCAGGCAATCCCGATATCTATATACCAGCTTCTTCCAGTAGGAATACCTAAAACCGAGCAAAAACCGACAATTAAAATTCCTAATATATCAATAGCTACAACACGGTCTGGTGCAGTAGGACCTTTAAGAATCCTATAAAGACAGAATAGAGCACAAAATAATAGTATATAAAAACATCTTTGGAAAAATGGAACAAATGGTAAATCAGGATAGAATAATATAGGAATACTGTAAAAAATAATTATACCCAAAATTGATAAAATAATTATTGCTCCTATGAGCCAGATTATTCTTCTTTTCATTTTACTCAAAAATCCTTTTTAAAATCCTCTCAAACTTATGTACAATTAACTGGGTAGCCCTTTCTATATCCTTAGCATTTATCCAATGAACATAAAGAAAACCATTTTCTTTATCTACATCTACACTTAAAGTTCCAGGGGTCAAAGTAATAGAATTGGCTAAAAAAGTTAAACCTGCATCAGACTTTAGCTTTGTCTTTACTTTAACTATGCCTGGTTTAATAGGCAAATCTGGATGTCCAACTCTGTATGCTACATCAATATTTGCTTTAAAACATTCCCAGACAAAGAGAGGAATATAATAAAGAAACCAGAAATACCTTTTAGGGCTCCTGAGCAAATGAGTTCTTTCTACAAACATATCTCCTGTCATAAAGGCAATAAAACAAGCCACTAAAACTCCTATAAATACATGCTGCCAATCAAAGGACCAGCATAAGCACATCCAGACCAAAAATGCTAAAATGAATAATGCAATTCTACTTTTCATTCTATCTCTCATTTAATTTATGTCTCTCATTTAATTTAAGTTAATCAACCAATCATCTAACTTACAATGCACCAAAAAATAAATCTGCATATTCTTTTCCTGCTAATAAAGCATCTCCTGCCACTTTAAGGAAAACCTCCGAA
>VGAU01000219.1 GCA_016870675.1 Actinomycetota bacterium
AACCTGGGTGCGCTGAACTGGAAAATGGATAAGCCCGATATGAAACTTCTGATGAGCCACTTTCCGGAGATAACTGAATCTGTTTAGAACGAAATAATATTAGACATAATTTAAAACTTCTTTAATCTTATCGATTCTTAGAAGTCAAAGCTGAGCTGAGGGTTATTCTCCTTTAAATATTTTTTGATTATTTCTATTAATTCTACCGCTGTATTAATTGCTTTTTCAGCTTCTAACTTTGAACATGGAATATCCGGTTCATAGATAAATTTATGTCTTTTTTTCCTCATAAAATCATAATTATTTATTAATCCTGAAAATTTTTTACCTAAAACTGCATTAATGAATTTAACAATAATTGCATGTTTTCCAATAATATCCGGTCTATAACCTTTTGATTCCATGAATGCCAGACCAGCATGTAAAATAGCATTGTACGCATAGTTATAGGAACAGTCATTATCAATTTCCAGGTTCCTTTTGGCTGTTTCGATATCCCTGAAGGATCTTTTTATTAAATTATTAATGGTTTTAATATCAATCGGGCATTCTTTTATAAAACCATCTCTTTTAAGTGAGGCAACTGTATTCTTATATTTATAAATCACTTTCCTTACCTATCAATAAAATTTTAGGTTTTTTTAAGATATCCAGTATAAATTGCCGGTTTTCCTTTTTTTTAAGCTTATATTCTTTAAATGAATATATTACGGGATTTATTTCTCTTTTCAGTTTATTTTCAAGAAGTGAAATTTTCCTGTTTAGTTTTGTAATGTCAGGGTCACCAATTATCATTATATCTATGTCGCTACTCATACTTTCCTTTTTTGAGGCAAAAGAGCCAAATATAAGTGCAACTTTAATATTTTTTATTTTAGAGAGCTCATTTCTCAGGCTGTGTTCAACACCAGCTGTTTTAGAGACTATGCTTTTTAGCTCATCGAATAGAGGATGGTTTTTACTTAATGAATAATATAACAAATTACCTGTTTTTTCTGTTTTAAATAAATCATCACTCACAAGTTTTAGCAGTTCTCTTCTTATGCTGCCGGCTGAAAAACCAAGGAGTCTTTCAAGTTCCCGTAAGTAATATTTCTTATGGGGATTTGTGAAAAAAAGCACAAGCAAGCTCTCCCTAATTTTTGATTTTGATATGTATAATGATGGTATCATAATATTTTTTAGCCTTTGTTATTGTATCCTATATTGAGTACAATTGTACTCAATATAGGATACAAAGGCAATAAAATTTATTTATTCCTTAATCAAATGTGCTTATGCATAATAATACAATATTTTTGGAATACAATCAAGTTATTTTTAAGAGTTGCAGAATTAACGTAAGAAGAACTTGCACGGCAGTCTGGTACCAAAAAGAGTGCGATTTTCAAGAATAGAAAATCACACAGAAGATATTAAACTATCAACACTGGTGCGTGTGGCGGCAGCCCCGGGCAGGAGTATTAATATTAGTATCACTTGAATTATTTATTTTTAATTAAAAATCCACGGTAGATCTATATCAGTTAGTTGATGTTAGAAAAATTCCTACAGGCAGAAAAAATTGCGGAGTGTCAAAGATTTCAGCAGTGGATGCGTATTTCTCTACAAATAATAAACAGGTATAAAGATAACTTTAGTATTGGAAACAACCGACTTCCCCCAGAAGTTTTTATTTACAACAAACGCAGTTTTTGGATTAAAAATATTAATAAAACTGGCAAGGCTTTTTGTTATACCGGGTTTATTAAATTCCGTTAATTTAACTTCAATGGGTACTATATCGTTTCCCCTGAGGAAAATAAAATCAACCTCAGCTCCTGCCTTGGTTCTCCAGAAATGCAGCCCTACCTTGCCGGAACAAATTTCATTTAATCTTATAAAAACATATTGCTCAAATATCTGCCCGGAATCAGGCCTCAGATTTAAACTGTTATAATTTTCAATCAGGTAATTCCTGAAACCGTTATCTAAAAAATAAATTTTTTGATTTTTTGTTAATTCTTTTTGTTTATTGATAAAATACGGTCTGACTTCTTTTATGATAAAAGTTGACTTTAAGACGTTCAGGTGTTCAATTAATTTTCTGTAGATAAGACCACTGGCAATGCTGAGATTATTATAAACAGCAATACTGCCGATTTGGGCCGCAAGTATCTGTGCGAGTAAAAATAACTCTCTTTCGGTATTTAGTTCCAGTAACCCTTTTATATCATATAAAATATAACTATTAAAAATTTCTGAAAGGACTTTTCTCTTTTCATCTTTTACGGAAGACATTATAACTGATGGATATCCTCCCCAGATACAATACTCATTAAATAATTCATAAAATTCCTCAAAATACATATCTTTACCGGATGGCAGGTTATCAGATACTTCTTTTGATAAGCCTTTTTTATAATTATCAGGATTAAAAATGATTTCATCTACTTTAAATGTATTATCACAATAAATTTTTTCCAGTCTCCTATCCTTGAATCTTAAGAATTCATTGAAATTAAATGGATACATGTTAAAAGTTAAAAGTCTGCCTGTCATAAAACTCTTAACTTTAGAAACAATTTCAAGAGATGAAGAACCTGTTATTATTATTTTTACATTTTTTAACGTATCATGTACAAATTTTAATTTTTGCCCGCCATCCTTCGCATATTGAAACTCATCAATTAGCAGGTAATTGATTTTTTCGCTGTTAGAAATCCAGGAATTGATAAATGATACAGGGTTTTTTTCAAACTCCTGGAGGATCCTTCTATCTTCAAAAGACATAATTTTTATAAGCTCCGGATTTATCTTCAAATCAGAAATGAGATATTTTTTCATTATTTGAGTATATATATGTTTTATTCTCACTGCCGGTAGAATCAAATTCTTGTGAATTCTATGTTATAATAAATTAACATATTTAAAATATAAAAATAAAAAAATTAAATAAAAGAATTTATAAATGATTAGGAACACCAGACTACTTCATAAATTAGAAAAAAACCAGCTTAAAGATGAATCCATCTCATACCCTGAAGCTCTTAAAATTTTTAAAGCTTTATAGCTGGAAGCAAATACACTGGGAGTTCTACCTTTAAAAGATCCTGTGGAAGGTATAGAAACAAAAATTAAAATAACGAAAATTCTAAAATTATGTTCGAAGAACTCTTGATAAGGATTGCAAAAGACCTTATAAAAAAGTGAT
>VGAU01000220.1 GCA_016870675.1 Actinomycetota bacterium
ATACGACTGTATTGGAAAGGGTAAAGTTTGCAAACAGGCACAGTTTCCGCTAAGGCTGTTCGGGGAAGATTATGAGTACCTGGAGGAAGTTAAACAGAATTTTAAAAGAATCATAAATAAAATGGAGGGAACTGTAATGATTGCTCCTGAAAGCTGTACTCTTTATTACGCACTTGAAAGATATGATTATAAATGGTGGACTTATCTCTATCATGACTTTCCTGAGCTTGCCAATAAATTGCTGGATGCATACCTGGATTATGAGATTGCAAGAGTTGATAGCTTTGCCGATACTTCCATTACTCCTGTTTCATTTACTTCAGATGCAATTGGTACAAATGATAGTCTTATGTTTTCACTGGATTTTATATTAAATGTAATTCTACCCCGGACTAAAAAAATTATTGAGCGCTGGAAAAACTATGGATATTATCACATCTACTTTGCAGATGGGTATAAATGGCCAATACTTGATGAAATATTATCATGGAGTCTTATAGATGCGGTAGATCCGTTTGAACCTTTAGCACACATGGATGTGAAAAAATTCAGGGATAAATATCCCGGTATAACTATCTGCCAGCCTGTAGACTGCCAGAACCTGCTTTATACAGGAACACAGGATGCGATAAGAAAAGCAACAATAAAAGCCATAGAGGACGCTGGTGCAAATAGAATTATAATTGGTTCAACATCTGAAGTTCATCCAAATGTTCCAGTTAAAAATGCTCTTGCCATGTATGAAACTGCAAGAGGCTATAAAATGTAAAAGATATAATATAGATGTAAGGGTATTTATTATAATAAGAAGTAATTTATTGGGAGGCATAAGTAATGTTAAAGTTAAATTCAACAGAAAGAGTAATAAATACTTTTGAGGGCAGGCCGCTGGATAGGTTGCCTGTTTTTGACATAATCCATAATATAAAATTTATAGAGCATGTTAGCGGTGAGAAATTGACTCCTGAAAATGCAGAAGATATTACCTGCAAAGCAGTAAGAGAAACTCTTGATTTAGTGCGCCATTTTAGAATTCCTGATTTTCCTGGTAAGAAAGTTACTGAAGATGAGGATGGATTTAAATATGAAGAAGAATGGTGGACTAAATCAGTAAAATATATCCCTATAAAAACAGTTGAACAGGCTAAAATTATGATGCAGAAAGATATTGAAAGAATATATGAGGCAATAGATAAAAAGAAATTCTGTTTTCAGGCAAGAGAACATGTAAATCTTTTCAGTGAATATTTTGATGACCCGGAGGAGCTGAATACTGCATTTGAAAGAATACAAAAAAAGCTTGGAAACACAGTGATGATTGCACCGGAAACAGTACCAGGGCTTTACACTGCATCTCATAGGTATGGATTTGAAAACATGATTTACATGTTTTATGACTATCCTGAGATCGCAAACCAGTATTATGACGCTCTTGTTGATTTTGAGCTCTTCCGGATAGATTGTTTTGGTCCAACAAAGCTTACAAAAATTGCAATGATTTCAGAAGCAACAGCATATAATACTGGACTTATGTGGCCCATGAAATTTATCAGGGAAACAATATATCCAAGGATTAAGAAATGCATAGATAGGTGGAAGGAATATGGTTACTATATAATATTCCACAGTGATGGAAATAAGTGGGAAGTTTGCAGGGATATAATTGAAATGGGTGCTGACTCAATAAATCCTTTTGAACCACTTGCCGCTATGGATATAAAAAAATTCAGGGAGCTTTATCCTGATACTGTTTGTGGTTCAATGATTGACTGCCAGGATTTACTTGCTTTTGGAACATCCGAGCAGGTAAAGGCTGCAACTCTTAAAGCGATAAAGGATTCAGGCGATGCAAAAACCCTTATAGGCTCAACATCAGAAATACATCCTGAAATTAAGCTTGAAAATGCTCTTGCTATGTATGAGGTAGCAAGAAATTATAGACTTTAGATAAAAAAATCAAAAAAAATTTAATTATAAAAAAGAAATAATTATACAGGCAGAGTATATAAATAAAGATGAATGTTACAGATTTTTCATGTTATCGTATTTCTATCTGTGATGTCGTTAAAATAAAAACATTCTATAAAAAGAAAAGGTAAAATATTAAATTGTCAAAGAGTATATAAATGAATAATAATAGAGATAAAATCTTACCCGAACATAAAAAACGGGTTACAATTAAGGATATCGCCAGCCATACCGGATATTCGATAGCTACAGTCTCCCGTGTATTAAATCAGAGCGGTATGTTTTACAGCAAGAAAACCTGTGAAAAAATTCAGGAAGCTGTAAAAGAGCTTAATTACCATCCAGATGGAATAGCAAGAGGCTTGAAGACAAAAAAGACTTATAACATTGCTTTTTTAGAGCCATGGACTGCTGAATTCTTTTTTGAAATTTTTATTGGAGTTCAGAAGGCTGCAGCTGAAGCTGGATACACTGTCGCCATTTTTAGCTCAAATTATAATACTGGACAGGAGAAAAGAAATGTTGATGCTATTCTTTCCAATAGATTGGATGGTGTAATAGTCCCCTCAGCAATACTGGAAAATGAGAGTATTTTAAGGATAGTTGAAAATGACATCCCGGTTGTAATTATAGAAAAATTTGTTTCTGATAACAGGATACCATATATTTCAATTAAAAATTATGATATTTCAAAAAAGGCTGTAAACTATTTAATAAGTCTTGGACATAAGCGTATTGGATTTATTGCTGAACCTTTAAGTGTGGGAAAAGTAGAGGCAAGATTTAGGGGGTACAGGGAAGCTCTTGCAGAAAATGGGATAGAGCTGGATAGCTCTATAATTTTTATTGATGAAATACTAATGGGAGAAGAATTTTCAAAAAGTTATGAATATATATTAAAAAATCTTGAGCTTATAAAGAAATGCACTGCATTATTTATAATATCAGATAAATCCGCTATCAGTGCTATTAAGGCTTTGAAAGAATCGGGGGTAAAGGTGCCTGAAGATATTTCGATAATAGGTTTTGATGGTCTTGAGATTTCAAGGTTTATAAATCCAACCCTTACTACCATTGTTCAGCCAAGATTTGAAATGGGATATAAGGCTATGAAGATGCTGCTTGATAAGATTAATAAAAATCCTGTAGAAAGTGTTGAGCTTAAAGCCGAGCTTTTTATTGGTGATTCCACATCCCCTTT
>VGAU01000221.1 GCA_016870675.1 Actinomycetota bacterium
ATTTTCTCTTTAATGGTAGCCAAAATAATTCCTTTATCGTCAGTATATATTGTGGCAATATCATTTCTTTTAACACTGCACATTTTTTGGAAACTGCATCCGCCGCATACCATTTCTTCTGCTTTATACACTCTATTTTCCCCAATAGATTTCAGTTTTAATACAACGTAGGCAGGACATATAAATATATCTTTACTACTATCGTGTGAAAAGTTTAATTTGCCTATTTTATCGGGTAAGCTATCTTTTTCTCCCTTGCCGGCTGCTATATATGCATCAACTTTGGCACCAGCAAGTGCAGAAATATTACCGGAGCTCATATAGCCATTATCAAGGCTCATCTTATCCGGGACTTTTCCTGTATTATCTTCAATTTCACAAAGTGCTTTTTCTACTTCCTTTTTATCATTTTCATTTTGAGTTAAGTGTTGGCCAACTATTATCTGACTATTACTGTCAACACTAATCTGGCCGTTGTAGCAATAGTCAAAACCTCCTTTGTGTTTCATAATTTTAGCCTCGCTGTCAGCATAACTTATCTGGCTTGAATCTTTTATATCTTCTGTCGGGTCGGCTTTTCTCTCTCTATTTTCAAGTGCTTTTTTTACCTTTTTAATCTTAGCAAGTCTTTTTTCTTTTATTTTAAGATCTTCCGGAATGCTGTAACCTTTGCCGTTGTGATAAATTTTATCTTCAGCATCATCACATATTTCTGCTTTTTTAAGTAAATCATCAATTTCTTTAGTTAGCTTAGCTTCATTTTCTTTTAACTTCTTATAGCTTGCTGCTTTATGTTTTGAAGTGTTGGCATAAAACTTTGAACCATCAAGGCTAACATGGCCCAAAGACAGCATTCCCAGGCTTTTAACAATCATAACACTCTGGCGAAAGCAATTTTTAAAAAATGTTGCAGATTCTAAAGTGTGTACGTCAAAACAGCTTACACATATAGTATTAAACGGGGGTAGGGTAATTACTGTTATGCCCAATACATGGAAAGAAACAAATATTTTCAAAGATGAGCTTCTTGTTAAAAAGATACCAAGAAAGATAATTTTAAAAAGAGAGGTAGAAGAAAGTGATTCTGGTACTGAATACTTCAGCCTGTTTTCAGGAGATTATGAAACACTGGATGATGGCTATACTATCTACTGGTACCTGTCAAGCCAGAAGAAAAAGCTGGATAAATGCTTAAGGCAAAAAAGGGTTAAGAGAGCAGACAGCCAGCTAACGGAACTCTCTTTAAAACTGAATAAAAGAAATTTAAAGACAGAAAAACAGATAAGAGAAGAAATAGAGGCCATCTTAAATAAATACAGGGTTAAGGATTTTTTTAAAATCAATATTTCTAAAAACACCGAAGAGACTATAGTTCAGGTTGGAAAGGGAAGGCCTGGACTTAATACAAAATACAGAAGCCTTACCAAAACCCATTACATACTTGAATGGGAAATAGATAAAGCAAAGCTTAAGCAAGAGGAGAGTGCTGATAGTATCTTTCCTCTTCTTACCACCGATAAATCATTTGGCCCAAAAGAGGTGTTTGCCTCATACAAATATCAGCCCAAGCTTGAGAAGCGCTTTAACCAGTTTAAAAGTGTTCATGAGGCTGCTCCCATTCTTTTTAAGAATATTGAAAGAGTTGAAACAATAATGTTTCTATTTTTTATCGCACTTATCATCCAGGGGATAATTTAAGCGTAAAGTATGCATGTCAATTAAAAAAAGAGGAATTAAGTCACTGCCGATTTATCCTTAAATATCCTAAATCATTCTACCCTACAACTTCAAAGATTTTATATAATTTTGACGGAATCTCTTTGTATAAAATATTAAAAGATGGTAAAGTAATAAAAGAGTTTCAAGACAGCCTAAGCTCTATTCAGAAGTTAATACTTGATCTTTTAGATATGGATGATAATGATTATTGGGGATAAATAACCCAATATTTGTCAGAAATTAATTTGGCAAAACTGAGATTTTAACTGAGTGTTTATGGTGGGGCATCAGTCTCGTCCTGCTGGGTGTGAGATGACGATGATTACTTACACCACATCTTCTCCGGAGACCTGTGGAATTGTTGAGCTGGATGAAAAAGGTGTGGTGCAGACCTTCCAAGAGAAAGTGGGGTATCCGCTTGGAAATCTTGCAAATGGGGCAGTTTATATCAGGCAGCTCGGAATTTTTAATTTCCTAAAGGATTTACAAAAGTTTAAGATTGGTTCCAGCACAGAGGTTTTGCCCCGCTATATTGGCCGGATCCATACATTTCATAAAGATTTTTATCACCGATATATCGGGACGATGGAGAGTTATCTTGCGGCAAAGCAGAAAGCGAAGAGTTTGAAATTTGTCTGAATTCGGGAGCAATAAAATTATTGGGGTCATGATTCGTATGGCAGATCGCATGTCAAAAGTGAAATTGAAAATCTTGGGTGTTTGGGACTTGACTGAAGCACCCTTGACCTTAGGCAGATTGCTGCTTTTCATAGAGGAATTACAAATCCAGCGCGTTATATCCCAAGCCGGGGACATTGAGGTAGCGATTCTTGGGGATTCTACGAGGGAACCCGAACCCTCTTTGACTTCCGTTTTGATGGGCCTTGAGAATGTCGTTGGCTATTATCGGAAGAATTCTTTGAAGGATTTGTCAGATTTTTTGGATTTAAGAGATTATGTGATCTGGCCACCTTTGCAAGGGGGGAAACATATTCCGACTAGTACGTTATTGATTCAACAGTTTTATCGAGAGTACCAGTACATTCCTCTATTGTCTTGTAAGAAAAAATTGCTTGATTGGGGGCAGAATTATTTCTCAAGACTCGGGATAGGGTGCCCCGTGATCGTTCATTTAAAAAATAATCCTCAGCAGCATGGTTGCAGTAATGCCCGTCAAGATGTTTGGTTTAATTTCTTTAAGTCGTGTCGGGCGGATGATGTCGCGTTCGTCTTGATTGGGGATGATGTGGTTGATACCAAGATCACGGCGCTGAAGCATGTGGTCCGATCAAAGCTTGGCGGCAGTGATTTAGCTCAAGACTTGGCTCTTATTCAGTTGGGGAGTTTTTTTATGGGCATGGCAAGCGGACCTTGTAATATGGCGATCCTAAATACACGTCCTTTTGTCATTTATAAGAATCCGGAACATGACACAGAGGAGATG
>VGAU01000222.1 GCA_016870675.1 Actinomycetota bacterium
TATGAAACAATTAAATTTAAAGTTTACAAAACTGGCCAGAAAACCAAGGGTTTATTTGATAGCGATGAATAAAAATTGTCAATTTTATTCTCTGGATATTCTAAAGTATCTTAGAGAAATGGAAGTGATCTGTGATATTAATTTTAATAATAAGAACTTGAAAAAAGAGATAAAATGGGCTAGAGATAATAATTATGATTTTATTATTATAATTGGTGAAGATGAAATAAATAGCGGGAGCCTGACTATAAAAGATATTAAAAAGTTCAAGCAATACAAAGTTGACTGGAAAAATCAAAAGGATAAGATCATAGAAATTATAGGAGCAAATGATTATGATTAATTCTGTTTTTAAAACCGGAATGAGGACTAATTTATGCGGAGAGATAAATAAAGAATTTGCAGGTAAAGAAGTTACTTTAAGTGGATGGGTCGGCAGGAGAAGGGATCATGGTAAGTTAATTTTTTTAGACCTGCGAGATTTTTCTGGTATTGTCCAGTTAGTTTTTAATCCCAATATAAATAAAAATCCTTATACTATAGCCAAAGATATCCGTAGCGAATATGTTATTAAAATAAGCGGAAAAGTTAGGAAGAGATCAAAAGATACAATTAATACCTCAATTCCGACCGGTGAAGTGGAAATAATGGTAAAAGATATTAAAATTTTTAGCAGATCAAAAACTCCTCCTTTTATGCTTGAGGATAGAAATAAAGTAGAAGAGAATACAAGGTTAAAGTACAGATATATTGATTTAAGAACCAGGCAAATGCAGGAAAATATCAGGTTAAGGCATAATGTAACAAATGTAACCAGAAAATATTTTAACTCGAAAGGTTTTTTGGAGATAGAGACTCCAATAATGGCAAAAAGTACTCCAGAGGGTGCCAGAGATTTTCTGGTGCCTTCAAGAATGAACCCGGGTAAATTTTATGCTCTTCCACAATCACCACAGCTTTTTAAGCAGATCTTAATGTTTTCTGGATTTGATAGGTGTTATCAGATTGCAAGATGTTTTAGAGATGAAGATTTAAGAGCAGACAGGCAGCCAGAGTTTACGCAGATAGATATGGAAATGACTTTTGTAGAGGTAGATGATGTGATGGAAATAATGGAGGGTCTATTTTCTCATATCTTTAAAGAGGTATTTAATGAAAAGATAAAGCTGCCTTTTAAGCGTATCAGATGGAAAGATAGTATAGAGACCTACGGTACAGATAAACCTGATTTGAGATTTGACCTTCCTATAAAAGATATTTCTGGCTTATTTATAAATAGTGAAATTAAGATTTTCAAGGACGTATTAAAAAATAATGGCTGCATAAAAAGTATTGTAGTCGGTGACTCTTCGGATTTTACCAGAAAAGAGCTTGACGATCTTGTTGAGATGGCAATGAAGTGTGGTGCCGGTGGACTGGTATGGATTAAAATTGATGAAAATATGAATTTGCAATCTCCAGTATCTAAGTTTTTATCCAATACAGAAAAGGAAGGTTTAATTAAAGCTTTAAGCTTAAAAGAAAAAAATCTGCTGCTCATTGTTGCTGATAAATTTATAACTGCGTGCCAGACGCTTGGTATGATAAGGAAGCATCTGGCTGGCAAATTAAAACTGATAAGGGAAAATGAATTCAGTTTCGTATGGGTATATGATTTTCCATTATTTGAATGGGATGAAAAAGAGAAAAGAATCAAACCGGTGCATCATCCATTCACCAAACCAGATGAAAATACAGCTGGTTACCTGGATAGCGAACCTTTAAAGGTTAATTCTCTGGCTTATGATATAGTGCTGAATGGAGAAGAAATAGGCGGCGGTTCTATCAGGATTAATGATGTGAATTTACAAAAAAGGGTATTTAAAATACTAAATCTGGATGAAAAGAGGATTGGAGAAAATTTTGGTTTTCTTATCAGAGCATTAGAGTATGGCGCCCCGCCTCACGGCGGTATAGCTCTGGGAATGGACAGGCTGGTTATGTTATTGGCGAAACTTGAAAGCATCAGGGAGGAATAGCCTTTTCCAAAGACTCAATCTGCAGTATGCATGCTTACTGACTCGCCTTCAAGTGTGACAGATGAACAACTAAAAGAAGTATTTATCAATATAATAGAAAAAGATAGGGAATAATTAATTTTAAATAACAGTTATTGTTAATTTGAAAAAATAATGGCAAAATACAGGATTTCCTGAGTAAAATCCGGGTTGATTGAATAAACTATTTAATTATGATAACATCATTCCGGGTACTCTGTTTATATCGCGACTAGAGTTAAATTTTTGTGCCAACAAATTTACATTGGAAGCCCAAACTCTGACTGCAGCGTAAATGCCCATTACTAGATGGGACTTATAAAACAGACAGGAGGCATCCACCTGCTGAGCGCAGGGCGCAAAAAACTTCCTATAGTTACGACTAAGCGGAGTATCCATTTTATTATCAAATATTAATCTGGTTTTAATTCTTATGGATGTAAGAAAGATATTTTTGAATTATTTTGAGAAAAATGATCATTTAATTTTACCTTCATCAAGTCTGATACCAGAGGATGATCCAAGTGTGCTGTTAACCACTGCCGGAATGCAGCAATTTAAACCGTATTTTTTAGGAATAAAAAAACCTCCCGGTAAAAGAATTACTACAGTACAGAAATGCTTTAGGACGAGTGATATTGATAGGGTAGGTTACACAGAGAAACATCTTACATTTTTTGAGATGTTGGGCAATTTTTCATTTGGGGATTATTTTAAAGAGGAGGCAATAAAATATTCTCTTGATTTCATTTTAAATACTTTAAAAATTCCTCTTGAAAAATTACTTGTTGCAGTATTTAAAGGTGATAAAGATATACCGGCAGATCTGGAGTCTATAGAGCGCTGGAAAGAAAATGGGATCAGCGCTGATAAAATATATAAATTTGGAAAAGAGGAAAATTTCTGGGGCCCTGCGGGAGAAACTGGACCCTGCGGACCCTGCACTGAAATATTTTATGATTTTGGAAAAGAATATGGATGTGGCAAAGATAGCTGTAACCCTAATTGTGGTTGCAGTAGATTTTTTGAAATATGGAATCTTGTTTTTATACAGTATAATTTTGACGGTAAAAAATATAATGAACTCCCTCAGAAAAATATTGATACCGGTATGGGATTAGA
>VGAU01000223.1 GCA_016870675.1 Actinomycetota bacterium
TTTACCCATATATTCCATAAGTTTATAGAAAATATTGCAATTACTAAAGCGGCACCTGCAATAAATATTGAAAGCACTTTTAAAATGTCTTTAGCAGGTTTCTTTTCTCTTGCGCTATTTAATATGATAATGATAAAAGCAGCTATGAACATTGGAGCTGTCTCGTATAATCTGAAAAAAACAGAAATTCCTACAAAAATACCGGAAAGAAAAAGCAGATATGTTTTTTTAATTTCTATAAATTTTGATAAAAACATTGTGGCAATAAGCAGAAATAAAAAATAAATATGGATATATGAAAACCCCTGATAATTAGCAGTTATCCCATTAAAAAAAATTAATAATGCAAGAATAGTTGAAAAAAAGTTATCTTTTAGGATAAGTCTTCCCAGATAAAAAGTTGTAAAACCTATAAAAGCAGAAACAATATTAAAAAATATAAATAATATATTTATATTAACTCCAAAAATTTTATAAATTAAGGCTGGCAAAAAAACTTCTCCGGGTGTAAAAAGAAGCCAGAAATCTCTATATGGGAGCTCGCCTTTATATACTCTGAAAGCATTGTTAACAAGCTCTCCCATATCCCCACCGGGAAAAACATATTTATAGGTTAATAAAGGTAGAATAATGAAAATGGCAAGAAGAGTAAATGAAATTAATACAGGGTTAATTATATTATATTTACTTTTAAATTGGGTAAAACTCATTTTTATTTCTTAAATTAAAATAATAAATATTTCATTTATTATCAAGTATCTTAAAATTTTTTCTATATTTCAATTTTAAAGTATGAATTGTCATTATATAAGATTTTTAATAAAATATATCGGTTATTGAAATTTAATTCTAAGTTTTTATTTAAGATTAATCTATTTATTTAAAAATATTAATGAGTGATTTAAGCAATTAGAATAAAAAATATTATTTAGTGAACTTAATAATAACTTGTTAATTTTGAAATAATTATAAGGAAAAGATTATAATGACCACTATGAAAACTGCAATAATAATCGGAGCAGGTCCCGCAGGATTAACTGCCGGATATGAATTAGTTCATAGAACAGATATAAAACCAATAATTTTTGAAATGACTAATGACATTGGAGGCATTTCTAAGACTGTAAATTATAAAGGAAATAGAATAGATATCGGGGGCCATAGATTTTTTTCAAAATCTGATAAAGTAATGTCATGGTGGCAAGATATATTACATGTTCAGGGTTATCCTTCCAAAGATGACATTTTACTTTCTAAGAAATCTTCTTTATCGGATAAGCCGGATGCACCTGACCCTGAAAAAGAAGACAAAGTTTTACTTATAAGGCAAAGGCTTTCAAGAATATTTTTCCTTAAAAAATTCTTTAGTTATCCTGTTGCGCTAAACTTCATCACCTTAAAAAATCTTGGCTTTTTAAGGGTATTAAAAATTCTTTTTAGCTATATAAAAATAAGACTATTTCCTATAAAAAGTGAAAATTCCCTCGAAGACTTTTATATAAATCGTTTTGGTAAAGAACTTTATCAGACTTTCTTTAAAAATTATACCGAAAAGGTTTGGGGAGTTCCTTGTGATGAGATAAAACCTGAATGGGGAGCCCAAAGGGTGAAAGGCCTTTCTATATCTAAAACTATTTTACATGCAATAATAGGTATTTTCCCAAAGAAAAAATCAATTTCCCAGAAGAACATAGAAACCTCACTTATTGAGCAGTTTTTATATCCTAAATTTGGACCCGGTCAGTTGTGGGAAGAAGTCGCAGATAGAATAATTAATTTGGGCGGCAGAATAGAATTAAATCATAAAGTCACAGGGATTAATTGTGACGATAATAAAATTAAAGAAGTCATTGTTACAGATCAAAAAACTAATGAGGAGTTAAATTGTAAGGGAGATTATTTTTTTTCATCTATGCCGGTTAAGGATTTAATCATGAGTATGAACTCTTCAGTTCCCAAAGAAGTTAAAGAAGTTGCTCAAGGATTGCAATATAGAGATTTTATAACTGTAGGATTGCTTCTTAGCAAACTAAAAATAAAAAATACTACTAAAATTAAGACAGTAAATAATACAGTTCCCGATAATTGGATATATGTTCAGGAAAAAGAAGTAAAACTTGGGAGGATACAGATATTTAACAACTGGAGTCCTTACATGGTTAATGATTTAAATAATATTTGGATTGGCCTTGAATATTTTTGCAATGAAGGTGACCAACTCTGGAATTTATCAGATGAAGAAATGGCAGAACTTGCCGTAAGTGAGCTTGAAAAAATAAAAATCATTGACAAGAAAAACGTAATTGACTCTGTAGTTATTAAGGTTCCCAAAACATATCCCGCATATTTTGGTTCATATAACAATTTTAATATTATAAGAAATTTTACTGACAAAATAGAAAATTTATTTTTAATAGGCAGAAATGGCATGCACAGATATAATAATCAGGATCATTCTATGCTTTCTGCAATAACTGCTGTTGATAATATAATGAATGGGATAGTCACAAAAGATAATATTTGGGATGTCAATATAGAAAAAGAATATCATGAATCAAAAAACAAAGTTTCAAAATTTGTTGATTAATAATAATGAAAATACCTATACTCAATTTTTAAGATCAATTTTCGTAGGAGGTATTGATATTTTTGCAGGTTTAGGATTATTATTTAAGATTTACTAATCCTTAAACTACTTGAATTTTCCTGCCAGGCTAACCCGATAGCAAGAGAATTTACTATAGAAATACAAGCCATTACAGTTGTTGCAGACATGTAATTTTCAGTAACAGATAAAATAAACAAAGCCACTATGCTGGCTAAGCCGCAGAGATAGACTTTTTTACCGAAATCGCTTGAATATGAGCTGTTATAAGCTCTTATCAAAATACCAAAACATAAACTCCAAAAAATTAAAAGAAGTCCCATGCCAACTACACCGGTTTCTGCTAAGAATTGAACATAAGAATTATGCGCTTGAGAGTCATTAAAAAAATAACTTGGATTAAGATAAAACGAAAATATGCCGGGTATTCCTTTTAATTTATGATATATTTCAGGGAAAATATCATTTTGTCGGCCATATCCTATACCGAAAATCGGACTTTGTGAAAACAGGTACCATGCTTTCTCCCAATAATTAA
>VGAU01000224.1 GCA_016870675.1 Actinomycetota bacterium
AGAACACATAGAAATATATTCTTCAATTTCTCTTGCATCATAATATGACAGTTGCTGTAAATATGGTTGTAAGTTCCCCTTTGAATTTACAGCACGATTAAATACTGATTTATAACTTTTTACAATATTGTATAAAGAAAAACACTTTAATTCATTATTTTCTTCAATAACAATTTGAGGATCTACTGGACCAAGTTCTGATGTTTTGCCCATCATAATCTCAGAAGCCCCTAAACATATCATAGTTGCTGCAGATTTAGCTTTTCCCGGCACTATAACCCCATATTCTCCATTGCCACTATAACTCCTACAAATATTTATTATACGTTATGCAGCCAAACCATCGCCACCAGGGGAACTTAACAATAAATAAAATCCCTCTGACATATCACACTCTTGCAAAAGACCTTCAAGCATATCTGCATCATTATTCGTAATCATGACGGGGTAGTTAAAACTGGTAAAAAAAGATATAATAGGTTTTCCTATAATATCTCTTATCTTTTTATATAACTGCTTTCTTGTATCAGGCCCTTGTATCCTTTCGTGAAGTACCTTTTCCATAACTAATTTATTTTCATCTTCATTCATATTAATCCTCGATAAATTAATTGTAAAGATTCTTTTTAAAAGTATTAATCTTGATTTAATATTTACTATTAAATAATATTTTCTATTAAATATTGTATTATTATTCATATTGTTGAAACAATTTATATGTTAACATCAATAAATTAACAGGACCTCCCCCGGTCTTCACATCATCAAAGCCTTTAAGAATTATATCTCTTAAATTCTGTCACATTTGGATTGTTTATACTCCACCACTGTAATCTGCTAATCCATATCTAAACAATGCAAAACCTATGGCTCCATTGTCTAAAGCTATCTGTATATCGGCTTTTAACTCTGATTCTGGTATCTTTGTGGGATCATCATCACTTCTATAACCCTGTAATCCAGCAATAACTTTGTTTTGAGCTTTATCATTAATATATGATGTTTTTTTACCAATCCAAACTGTGTCCGCTCCTTTATAGTTGCCCTTATAGATCATGGGGCATAGCCAGTCAAGATATTTTGCCAATTCCTGGTAATCTTGGCCATATGAATCTGCATTAGATTGGCCTTCTGGCATTAATGCTGCTGATAGTTTTAAACCGGGATTTGTGGATTTAACCTTATTTTCGACTTTTTCAACAAAGTTGGTAATTGTTATTTTTCCATGTGGAGTTTGCTGGGAAGCTGCCTGATTATTCTTTTTGTCACCAGTATACCTGACATAATCAAGATGTATTCCATTTAATCCAGCTATAGCACTAATTTTACCAATTATATCCAACAGTGTATTTTGGAAACCTTCATCAGCAGGATTAACCCATTTCTTATCTTTATCCTTAAAACAAGGGATCCAAGCGTGAATCCGTGGATTGCCATTAAATTTAGCTACAACTTTTGGAAGGAATGTCTCATAATAGTTGTTTCCGCCAAATCTATCTGATATAACGAATAAGTCCGTGATTCCCTGTTGTTTAATCAAATTGACGTCCATCTTCAATGAATCTTCACTCCATACCCAGTATGCTTTTATTATGTCTTTTGATGTAGTCTTTGGAGTATCTCCCTTATTATCTATTACAGAAGTATCTATTGTGTGATTATCTGGTGTTTCTTGTTGTTTTTTCCCATTCCCTCCAAAATTAATTCCAAAACATCCTCTATTTGCCATTAAATTCCCCCTATTCAATTAATGAATTTTAGACTTATTCTTTTCTGATTTCAAATTTAGAAAAAATATAAATATTATGCTAAATAATATTTAATTATATAAATATATTATAATTATTACTATATAATAATTGCAATTATGTGAATTTACAAAAAATGAATTTCTAGAGCCTATGATTATGAAATTATTGGTGTATCCGCTTCTTAAATTGTTTCTTTAATTTAGTTATATGCGAATCTTGGTTAAATTACTTAATGATACCATATTCAGGAAATTTACTGAAATAGTGAAAATTAATGTAATTGGGGGTGTTTAAATGATTGAACCAACAAATAAGCAAAAAAAAGCATTGAAAAAATTGAAAGAAATAGATGAAAACCTTAGATTTAGATGGAGTAAGAAAACTGGCGCACCTGCCAGAGTAAGAGGAAACCTGTCGGCTCCAGAGGAAGGAGATCCTGAAGAAATAGCCAAAAAGTTCCTAACAGAACATAGTGATCTTTTTGCAATGACCACTCCGCAGGAAGAAGTAGAACTTAAGGAAATTGGCACCGATTCTGAAGATAACCAGCACATTAGATTCCGACAACTATACAAAGGCGTTCCTGTCTTTGGTCGTCAGGTAATAGTACACATGGACAGTGAAAACGCTGTTAAAGGTGTGAACGGTAAAATAATTAGAAACACTGAAGTCGAACTGCCAAATAAACCAGAAATATCTGCTGATGAAGCTTTAAAAATCGTCATTGATGATGATGCGGATAATAAAGAATTACCGGATACTAGTCCCAAACTGCAAGTTCTTCATCATGATGAAAAAACTAATTTAACATGGCACATCACGGTCACAGGTACTGATAAAGGTTTACATAATCAGAAAACCTCTGCACTCTGGGAATATTTTGTTGATGCATTGGCTGGCAAAGTTATATGGCGTTACAATAATCTACAGAGCCAAAATATTACTAAAGGTCGTGGGAAAGGATTTTATTCAGGTAATGTCCAGCTGAACACGGTGCGAAACAAGAGTGGCAATAACTACCAACTGGAGGATCGAACTATCTCTACTAGGACACGTATTTATACTCACGACGCAGATGGAAAAACTTTAACCCATTTACAAGCTCCTGTTTCAGTTGACACCAATAACCAATGGGATGCGGCAGATCAGCGTTCTGAGGTTGATTGTCATAATTTCACGCGCAAAGTTTATGACTATTTCTTATCAGAACATGGCCGCAATAGCTATGATAGTGCAGGCAGTGCTATGCACATAGTAGCGCATTTCATGGATCCAGAAGATGGTCCACTGAATGCTTTCTGGGCTGGAAATGTAGAGTGTGTAGTAGTAGGTGATGGTGACAATAGATACTTGAAGCCACTTTGCGCTTTAGATGTTATAGCTCACGAGT
>VGAU01000225.1 GCA_016870675.1 Actinomycetota bacterium
TTAAGCAAGCCACCCCAGTTATGAGGAATTCTTGAAATTAGCTTATTTAGAGGAAGATTTTTAAAATTTTTTAAAAAAACACTTTTTTGCCTTATTGTCTCGCTTGTAGATAGCTTTCCCCAATCCTGGATAACCTGGATAATGGTATATGGTTTTTTTGACTTCAACTGCTTTTTTATTTTAAGAAAATTGATTATATTTGTTAAACTTTCCTCAAAGTTAGCGCCGGACCTGTTTTTTTCATATATCTCCCTGGTATAACCATCAAACGAGAAGGAGATTAAATCCAGCCCGGCTAATATTATACTTCTGCTTAAATCTTTATCCAGGAGTGTTGCATTAGTATGAATCCTGGTTTTAATTCCATTTTTACTGGCATAAGCAATCATGGGTACCATATCCTTATTCAGAAGCGGCTCTCCTCTGTGAAATAGATTTATATCATAAACTCTACCGGAAATCTCATCAATTATTTTTTTATATATGTTAAAATCCATATCCCCCTTCTGACTGGATGGAAGGTCTTTATTCACGCAAAAGCGGCATTTTAAATTACATCTGCTTGACAGCTCTATCCAGATTCTAATGGGATAATAATCACAATTGGTTAATTTTAAACAGTAGTTTTTATAAATCCTGGCCAGGTTAAAAAACCGGTTTAGCTTTTTCATTATATACTTATATTTACTATAAAATTATATCTTTAATTACATAAGTAGATCTATCCTGAACTTTATGATACACACGCATAAGCACTTCTGCCATTAGTCCTATAGTAACAAGTTGAACCCCGATAAGAATCATAAATATAGAAAGGATAAACAGAGGCCTATCAGCCAGGGGTTGATTGAAAAATAGTCTCATTATAATTAAATAAGAAGTCATAATAAATCCAACCAGTCCCGAGAATAAACCAGCCAGCCCAAATATCTGTATGGGACTTTGGGAATAGCTTAAAAGAAATTTTAGTGTAATTATATCAAGGATGACCTTTATTGTTCTTGAAACCCCATATTTCGATTTTCCATACCTCCTGCTGTGGTGCATAACAGGAACTTCTGCTACTTTTACCCCCATCCAGCTTGCTATAGCAGGAATATACCGGTGCATTTCGCCATACAGGTTAATATTTTTTACCACTTCTTTCTTGTAAGCTTTTAAAGTGCACCCATAATCATGAAGATGGACTCCGGTGAGCTTTGATATTATTTTATTTGCTATAATTGAAGGAAATCTTCTGGTCACAGCCTTATCCTTTCTGTTCTTGCGCCAGCCGCTTACAATATCATAACCTTCATTCAATTTACTTATTAAAACTGGAATATCGCCAGGATCATTTTGCAGATCTGCATCAAGAGTAATCACTACTTCACCCTCTGCGTAATTAAATCCGGCGCTTATAGCTGGTGTCTGTCCAAAATTTTTCCTGAACCTGATAATTTTATATAGCCTGTTTTTCCGGTGTATTTTTAAAAGCTCATTAAAAGTACCGTCTGTGCTCCCGTCGTCTATAAGCATCACTTCATACTTTAAATTCATCCCGGAAAGAGTTTTATCCAGTTTTTCATAAAGTTTTTTAATGCTCTCTCTTTCGTTATAAATAGGTATAACAATAGATAGACCTATACCAGATTTAATCTTTTTTAAAGTATCATTCATTAAATAAACCTTCTTTTCTCTTTTCTTTATACCACTTTACAAACTTAGCTAAACCTTCCTTAATATTTGTTTTAGGAAGATATTTTAACATTTTTCTTGCTTTTCTAATATCAGCATAGGTTATAAAGACATCGCCGGGCTGGTTTTTAACAAATTTCAATTGACCTTTCCCCCCTGTAGTGATTTCAATTAGTCTTATTAAATCTATTAATTTAACTGTATTTGAATTTCCTAAATTAATAACTTCAAAACCACCTATCTGCTCCAGGCCGCTTAAAATGCCGGAAATTATATCATCAATATAAGTATAATCTCGTGAAGAAGATCCATCGCCATAGATTTCTATATCCTCCCCGTTAAATATTTGCCTGGTGAATTTGTGTATAGCCATTTCCGGCCTCTGACGCGGACCATAGACTGTAAATAATCTAAAACAAAAAATTGATATTTTATAAAGGTTATGATAGGTATAACAAATAAGCTCTCCAGCTTTTTTAGTAGCAGCATAAGGAGATATAGGGAGGTCAACATTATCTTCCTCGGAAAAAGGTATTTTCTTATTCCCACCATAAACCGATGATGAAGACGCAAAAATAAATTTTGAAATATTATATCTTTTGCAGCATTCAAGCAAATTCATAGTTCCCAGGATATTTACCTTTTCATACAAAAAGGGTTTTTCTATTGATGGTCTTACTCCAGCTCTTGCTGCCAGGTGAATCACCATATCAATACTATTTTTTGAAAATATTTCCTCCATCCGGTCAAGACTACAGATATCTGAACGGTAAAGCTTGAAATAGCTGCTACCGATCACTCCTGAAAGGTTATTTTCTTTTATTGCAGGACTATAAAAATTATCAAAATTATCAACACAGATTATTTTCAATCCCGAATCTATCAATTTTTCACAGAGATGAGAGCCAATAAATCCCGCTCCGCCGGTAACTACTATGTTCATTTTTTAAAATTTCTGTAATTTAATAATTATAAAACGAGAATTAGTTTAAAAAAATTTTAATTAATTATACACAATATAATCTTTTTTATTAATTGTAAAATCAATGGTTTTATACTTTCTTTTATTCTATAATATTTCAAAAAGCTAAAAAATAATGATTTCCAACTTAATCCCATGATTAGAAAATTTATGCACGCAGAATTCAGAATTAAAAAATACTTCAAAGATTGGAAAAACATCCTAACTTTTCTATGTCTGTTAGCTCTGGTGGCAGCAGGTATTTTTTTAAGAATAAGAAATCTAGGTTATCTGGCTTTCTGGGGGGATGATGGACATACTTTTATTGGAACAATCAGTATATTAAATCATGGCTACCCCCTGCTCCCTTCAGGAAACATCTTATGGCACGGAATTCTGGGTTACTACCTGGATATCATACCGGTACTGATATTCGGAGCAGGTGAATTTGCTTTCAGGATTACCAGTGTTTTCTTTGGAGTATCGACTATAGTACTGATAT
>VGAU01000226.1 GCA_016870675.1 Actinomycetota bacterium
AACTGCCATAAAAATATTTACTCCTTATAATTTTTTCATTACCCTAGCCAATTTAGCCCATACTGTTTTTAGATCTTCTTTTATACTTTTAAGATTATCCCCTACTACGGTTGAGGTCCCGCAATTTACTGAGCGGGTTATCTTATCAAGGCTACTTCCTATTCTTTTAAATTCAATAATCAAATCTCTAATACCTGGCACAACTGTAATGTTTTTACCAAGTGAGCATTTTCTAATATAGTCACTGCGGCAAAAGTAAGTTTTTGATACCTTATCTTTTAGAAGCACTAGTTCTTTTTCATCTAACCATACTGTAACTGGATAATTTCTTTTTCTTGCCATTTTTTATATAGTGTTTTTTTTGAAACATCTTCATTCCTTTTTTCTATCTTTACTGCTTATTTTCTCTCTTGTTTTATTTCCATATTTAGCTGTCTTCTTTTATATAAAACATGTTAAATATATCATAATGTTGTCTAAACAACAATAGTATAAAAATATTCCTCTTTTCTCAAGCTAAGATAAGTTTTGTATATTTAGCTATATTTTTTGATTGAATATATTAGTACAAGATTTAAATTTACATATTTATACATTTACATAATTATGTAATTTAACTAAAATAACTTGCATGACAGAAACTTCTGTTATAGTAAGAAAAGATATAAGAGAGTACAGGACCAGAAAACCTCAGTATAGCCCCTATTACCGGTGCATAGAAGACAACTATGAAATTTTTGAGAGGGTCTATGAGAAAAAGTATGAAGCCAAGTATGGGTATTTAAGGCCAATAGTTCCCAAGGTTATATAACAATATCTTTGTATAAAATTGCACAAGCACTTAATATCTCTAAAACAGCAGCAAGCCAGTATATATCTGAATTTAGAGCATGTGGCTTTAGCTACCAGGTGAAGTGAACCCCTAAGGGCTTGTTGCCTAAGACACCTCAATAGCTAATTTTTTTGCACAATTCCTAAAAATATCTTTTACAATTTGATTAATATCAGTAAATTTCCTGGAAAGGCTGGATTTTATTTCCTTTATATCCAACATCTTTACCATTTTCTTTAAGTTTAGTACTGTGGCAGTCATAAGAAACTTTCTAACAATTTTACGCAAGAACTGTATTTCTACTTTTTTTAGGCCCCTGAATCTGGCTTTTGCCATATCATGATAGGTCTTAGCCTGCCCCATAATCCCTTCCAGAATGGTGTGTCTTAGTTTCTGCATAACTTGCCCGTATCCTGAATCATACCAATCTCTGTCTTTCCCGTAGCAGGGACTATCATAGCGGGATACTATCCTAAAATTTCCTTTTTAAGGATATGCAGCTATCAGCTCTTCTGCCTTACCTGCGCTAAAATTGCACCCCTGGTACTTTCTAAATATCTTAACCAGTTTTGAGACACTTGCCTTTGCCATATGGCATGAAGTGGGATATTTTGATAAAATCTCTGTAGATACTTTGGAGAAGGGATGAGAGATTATCCTGGTATATTGCCGAAATACCAGATAAAGAAGTGACATTACACCTTTCTTTAAATCTTTCGCCCTTCTCGCAAAGGAAAACTTTATTCTAACAAGCTCTTTTAGTTCAACTGCTACCTCATCAGAGATATAAAGGTTATCATATTTTTTAGCCCTTATAAGCTGTGCTACAGCTTCTTAAATCAACTGAATCTGTTTTAATCTTTAGACCGAGAGCCTGTCTGTACTTTTTTACCTGATATGGATTGATAAGTAGACAGGATACTTTTTTCTCTTTCAGGTATGAGTAGACGTTTTCTAAAGTAATTTGAAGATGCTTCCATACCGCAGAGTATCTGATCATTTTTATAGCTATTAAGTTTTGACAGCAGTTTTTCCATGCCATCTTTTGTGTTTTTGACGCTAAAGGGACTGGTCAGCTTATTACCATCTTTATCAACTACTGCGACTCTGGAACTGTCTTTGGCAAAGTCAATACCCACATATACTTTCTGACTGGTGGATCTTCCTTTCTCTTATGAAATGATATTTCCGCCAAGCAGCTTCTTATCTCTTTCGACTAATAACAAAGCCTCGTTATAATTGGTACTTAAGCAATTTAAGTCCAAATCATTCTGATAATTGTTTGAAGGTCAGAGCAAGAAAGCAAAAGTCTTTAGGAATTGTTCTACCAGATAGCAGCCAAAAGTAAATTCCATTTGTCTTTCCGCTTAGCTTATTTGGTGTATTAATCTATTGTAATTTAGGATGTCTTATAAAAAACTATAACTATTTATTATTATCTTATTATACGAGCAGATTCTTATAAATCCAATGGGTTTGGGGGTATCCCCCAATATAACCGCAAATGTAACTATGTGTTACGTTTGCATATCTTGCCTACCAAAGTAGTGTATAGAATTTTAAGCTGTGTAGCCTGTTGGAAGGTAGGCTAATAAAAGCCAGTCTTTCAACAACTGCGCAGCAGTATTTTAACATAGATTCGGGCTTTTTCAATGTGAGCCGTGTGTGTGCCAGTATGGCACCGCGAACTTGAAAAAGGGCGTTTGAGGGTGTGGCACTATACACTACTTTGGTAGTGAAGTCTGAAGGGTGGGTGGTGGGAGTATTTTTAAAAAAAATTTTTTTGGGGGATTACCTTTTTTTAAACTATATATTGTACTTATTTGGTCCGGTACCTGTTTTTATCTATACTATATCTTATATAAAATTCATCTGCAGGGAGCTCACAAGCATACAATGTGCAGTACCCAGCGGGCCCTCTCCATATAAAAAAAGGTGGACCTAAGCCCACCCCTAAATCTTTATTTTACTATATTTTATTTTATATTCCTCTATGGGTATAAACCATACATCTCCAAATCTCACCTCTTACATCTGATATACCATCTAAATAGAATTCTGTTTCTTCTTTGCAATTTTCACAATACATCATTTTCATTCCATCACAATTATGTTCTAGAACTTCTTCTAATTTTCCATTCTCGTTGTAAATATATCCTTTTGACATAATTTCCCCCTTTTTATTATTATGCTATTTTACATCCCCATATATAATCTTTTAATTTTAGCTCATCTTTAATTTTCTGTACTTCTTTTATTTCTTCTTTATCATCTTTATATATATAATCTTC
>VGAU01000227.1 GCA_016870675.1 Actinomycetota bacterium
CACAGGTGCCAGTGGGCAACTGGTTGGATCGCTTTCCCGATCCAACTATTGGTGATGCTGTGCTCGACCGCCTCGTCAATAATGCCTACCGGCTTGATTTGACCGGTGAATCACAACGCCGTATTCGGAGTTCTGTCCCCATGTCGTCCACTTGATTTATAATTACATTACCGGCGTCGCTTTGCTCCGCACTGGACGGCATCAATCGGAATCGGTGGTCGATTTCACCAGAATTAGCACCACCGGATGGCTGTCTTTTCGGCATTGCCCTGCTGGCACTTGTAGCGCGTGCAGTAATGGGCGATGTTGTATTGGTTTTTTTTAAAATTCAGCAAGTAGGGTAACGGATTTTTCAACATTTATATAAGAAATTGCTTTTTTCTAATAAAAGAGAAATTATTCAATAATTAAATCTGTATATATTTTCCAATACATAATCAATATCTACTTTAGTTAGTGCGTTATGAAAAGGTAAACGGACTATCTGGTTGCTTACCCTATCTGTAATTGGAAAATTTTTCGGATTATCAACGTAATTTCTCCCCATTTTTGATTTATGCAATGGTAGATAATGAAAAACACAATATATTCCATTTTCTCTTAAATATTGAATAAATTTCTGCCTAATTTTTAGATTTGGCAACAAGAGATAAAACATATGATATGCTTGCTCACAATAAAAAGGAACCTTTGGTAATTGAAAACCTTTTTTATAAGACCAATCCTTTAATCCATCGTAATAATAATTCCAAATATTCATTCGATGATTTTGAATTTTTTCCCGTTGTTCTAACTGACCATATAAGTAAGCAGCAAGGATATCTGAAGGTAAATAAGAAGATCCTATATCTACCCAAGAATATTTATCAACCTGCCCCCTGAAAAAAAGTGAGCGGTTTGTGCCTTTCTCACGAATAATTTCCGCTCTTTCAATAAAAAGATTATTATTAATCAATAGAGCACCCCCCTCCCCACATGAGAAGTTTTTTGTTTCATGAAAACTTTGGGCTGCTAAATCACCAAATGTCCCCAGATATTTTCCTTTATATTTCCCGAATAATCCATGAGCATTATCTTCAAATATAGCTATTTTTTTCTTGGAATTGTTGGTTATTTCAGAAATGAAATCCATTTCACAAGCTACACCTGCATAATGCACTGGAACTACAGCTCTTGTTTTGGAAGATATTACAGATTCCAATTTTTTTTCATTTATATTCAAAGTATCAGGTCTTACATCAACAAAAACAGGTTTTGCACCATGTAAAACGAATGCATTAACAGTCGAAACAAAAGTGAAATCAGGAAAAATAACTTCATCCCCAGGTTTTAATCTTAATAGAATCGCCATCATCTCAAGTGCGTGTGTACAAGAAGTGGTTAATAAAACCTTACTTACACCAATTTCTTTTTCTAAAAGAGAATGTACTTTTTTTGTGAAAGGACCATCCCCTGAAATGTGAACACTATTGATTGATTCAATTACATAATTTATTTCATTTCCCATAACTACAGGATTATTAAAATCTATATTTTTATTATTCATTTTTCTCCGATATAAACTGTAAATTTACAATAAAAAAGATAATAAATTTTATTATTTTTTACCTACGCTGATGAATAAAAAACCAAATAATATTAAGATAATTGAAATGATATGATCTAAATTAATTTTTTCTTTCAATATTTTTCCCGATAAGAATAATACTAAAACTTGGCTAATAGCAGCACCTATATAAACAAGATTTAAATCTAATTTTTTTAATGCTATATAAGAAGAAAATGGCGCTATTCCAAATGAAATAATCGACAATATTAGATGAAAATTGTTCTTGGTTTTGTTAAATAGTTTATATATAACTTGCCCAATTGCTGTAGTCATATAAGATAAAAATAATGCTAACCAATTAATAAACATAATAATTGTAATGACTTATACTTCCATATAATTTGTTTTACATCCTAGCCAGAAAACACCAGACATAATAAATATTGTACCAATAATCTGAATAAATGTAATCTTTTCATTGAAAAAATACGAAACAAATAAGACAAGAGGATAATATATACTGGTAAGTGGATAAATAATATTTAAATTGAATTGTTTATTAGCATGGTACCAAACAATAAGACGAAACAAATTGATAATCATTACTGTTATTACACCTAAAACAATAACAAAATAATTTTCAATATTTATAAGAGACAAGATTTTCATCAAAACAGCTGCAAATAAATTCAATATAACTAAAATTAAAACAAATAGAATTAGTTTAGTTTTAGGAATTTTTTCAGACATATAAATTTTTTCTTAAATTGTTATTTTTTTTGCTGCAAATATGCAGCTTGTCCCCAAATTTATTTTTTTTCCCGATTTTAATTTATACAATTCATTTTTTAATAGGTTCTTCAAAATATTATTGATTAAACCACCTCCTGCGGTATGGCCAAATTCCTCTGAAAGATTTTTTGATTGCTTATGATAATTTATACAGTAAGGGATTCTTCGAAAAATAAATGTTGGTAAGAAAAGAGGTTTAAAAATATAAGAATAAAAAATTAAATCGAATCTTTTAGAAAGTAATTTACAAATAATTTCTTTATTATATCTCCTTTGATGTGTTGAAGGACAAATGTCATGATAAGACCAAAGAAATTGATGAGCGGGTAAAGTTGCATAAAACATCCCTTTTGGTTTTAATAAATTATGTATCTTATTTACAAAAGATAGATCGTCTTTTATATGTTCGATTACATCAAAACAGCCAATAGCATTAATTGATCCTTCAGGGAAATCAACCTGTTCCAGAGAAGATAAAATCACTTCAGGAATATTTCTTTGGTGTTTTGCATTAAAAGCACCAACAGGACCAGGTTCCAGTAAGGAGACTTCATTACCCTCTTCAATCAACCGCTTTGCGACAAAACCATTACCTCCACCTACATCAAGAATTGGACCTGTTGGAGGATATTGTGAGATTACTAAAGCAATACAATCATTTCTATGTTTAAACCAAATAGATTGATCTTCTAATTCAAAACATT
>VGAU01000228.1 GCA_016870675.1 Actinomycetota bacterium
TATCAATTAGTGTTAATGTGTGATAATAAAATCCTTATAATTTTTCATAAAATTTGCCATTGAATCCATAAACATAACAAAAAGATGAATACTGTTAAAAATAAGCTTTACCTGTAATAGGTAAGACTTATTTGATTTAAATATATTACTTTAATAAATTATAAATCTTATAATACTGACAGATAAGAATCCAGCTCATACTTTGAAACATGGGTTCTATATCTATCCCACTCAATTTTTTTATTGTCTATAAATTTTTGGAATATATGATCTCCGAGAGTTTCTTTAACCAATTTGCTTCCTTCCATAATTTTTACTGCTTCATACAAATTATTGGGAAGAGTTTCTATTCCGGCTTCTTCCCTTCTTTTGACATCCATTTCAAAGATATTTTCTTCTATCGGTTCAGGAAGTTTATATTTGTTTTTTATACCTTCCAGTCCAGCTGCCAGCATTACGCTGAAAGCAAGATAGGGATTACAGGCAGGATCCGGACACCTGAATTCTATTCTAGTTGATGTTTCCTTTCCTGGTTTGTACATTGGTACCCGAACAAGGGTAGATCTGTTCCTTCTTGCCCAGGATATATACACCGGAGCCTCAAACCCGGGTACAAGCCTTTTATAAGAGTTAACCCATTGATTGGTTATTGCTACTATTTCCTTGCAATGTTTTAGTGTTCCGGCAATATAATTTTTACCTATTTCAGACAGGTGATATTTATCGTTTACATCGTAAAACGCATTCCTATCTCCTTTAAATAGGGACTGGTGGGTATGCATACCGCTCCCATTTTCACCGAATAAAGGTTTTGGCATAAAAGTTGCATATACGTTATTTCTGGTTGCCACTTCTTTTACTATAATTCTATAGGTCATAGCATTATCAGCCATAGTAAGAGCATCCGCATATCTCAAATCTATTTCTTGCTGAGAAGGAGCTACTTCGTGATGCGAATATTCAACCCCAATACCCATTGCTTCTAAGAATAATACAGTAGTACTCCTGAGATCACTGGCTACATCTAGGGTAGTTAAATCAAAGTATCCGCCTTTATCTAATATTTCAGGTTCTCCCTTATCACTTTTAAAATAAAAGAATTCCAGTTCCGGCCCAACATAAAAAGTGTATCCCAGATCTTTTGCTTTTTTTAGTGTTCTCTTGAGAACCCATCTTGGATCGCCTTTAAAATTTGAACCATCTGGCTCCAGTATGTCGCAAAACATCCTGGCAACACCATTTTCCTTGGGACTCCAGGGGAGTATCTGGAAAGTAGTAGGATCAGGCATAGCAATAACATCGCTTTCCTCGATTCTTGAGAAGCCTTCGATGGAAGACCCGTCAAATCCCATGCCTTCCGATAGTGCATTTTCGAGTTCTTCTACTGTGATGGAAAAACTTTTTAAAAAGCCCTGGACATCTGTAAACCATAATCTTATGAATTTTATATTACTGTCATGAGCTTTTTTAAGTACGTACTCTTTCATCTCTTCATTTTTTTCCATATTATCACTTCCTTTAATTTTTTAATAAATGTCCTAATTATTTAAAGTACTTTAAAACTTCTTAAATTATTATATCTTAATTTTAATAAAAATTTACATAAAACATGTTAAAATAATATCATTATTAGATTAAGCTTTCCACATATACATAATTCAGATCTAATGGTTTGGTAATTAGAATATATATTTATTTTTAAGAATGGTTATGGTAAAATTATTTTGCGCAAGCGCTTACTTAATATTTAAAGATTTTTTGTTCAGGAGCACATAATGGTTAATTATAATGACATAGCAAAACTGGCGAAAGTATCTCCAACAACAGTTTCACATGTAATTAATGAAACCAGGTTTGTTATGCCTGAGACAAAAAGGAGAGTCCTTGAGGTAATGGAAAAACTTAAATATCAACCTAACCTGCTTGCTAGAAGTCTTGCCACTGGAAAAACACGCACTATTGGGCTGGTTATTTCTGATATTAGAAATCCATTTTACCCGGAACTTGTCCAGGGGGTAGAAGAATTGGCGGTAAAAAATGATTATAATGTATTTTTATGTAATACAGATTATGATATTGAAAAAGGTTTAAAATCTATAGGAGCCTTAATTAAAAGAAAGATAGACGGAATAATTGTTGCTTCCAGCCAGGTAGGCAGTTCTATAATAAAACAGCTTATGGATACAGACGTAAATTTTGTACTGGTAGATTGGGGTAAAAGAAATGTAGGTGTGGATAGCCTGTATTTTGATTACAGAGTTGGTATGGTAGAAGCTATTTCTCACCTAGTTTCTCTTGGGCATAGGAAGATTTATTTTATAAGTGGTCCAAAAACGCTTAAAACAGCAAAAATAAGGATAAGAAATTTTATCGATGTTGTAAAAAAATACAGGGATAATAATTTAGATTATAAGATATTAGAGGGAGATCATAAGATGGAAGGCGGCTTAAAGGCTGCTCAAAAAATATTAAAGGGAAAAGTGATCCCAACAGCAATTGTTTGTTCAAATGATCTGACAGCTATTGGGGCAATGAAGGCTTTTAAGGCAGGCGGTATTAAAGTACCTGATGATATATCTATTATCGGATTGGATAATATAGCATTGACTGAAATAGTTTCACCTGCGCTGACTACTATAGAGCTGGAAAGATATAGAATAGGTAAGACTTCAATGGAGCTGCTGCTAAATAGAATTAAAGATAAAAAATTACCCAAACAGACATGTATTTTTAAGACAAAACTTATTGTAAGAGAAAGCACCTCAAAGAGAAGAGTGATGAAGCCGAACAAATGAAAGATGATTTATTCTTTCGGGAAGAAATTATAAAAAAAGGAAAAGTGATTTTCAGTGCACAGTAATAAATGGCTTGATATAGCTTTAGATGATATAGATTCTGCTAAGATTATGCTAAGAGAAAAGAAGTACAATAATGTCTTTTATTGTTTAAATCTTTTGAGACAATCAAGCTAGTGTAATGTAACATAATTAACATTACTTATTATTAATCTTATACAAAGGTGCTATTTTATTTA
>VGAU01000229.1 GCA_016870675.1 Actinomycetota bacterium
TAAAAGAAAGATTTGGACCGGAACGTGTATTTGATATGCCTACGTCTGAAAATGCTATGACTGGAGTTGGTATAGGAGCCTCTTTTAATGGTATAAGGCCGGTAATGACTCATCAGCGGTTAGATTTTTTCCTGTTAGCCATGGACCAGCTTGTAAATAATGCAGCCAAATGGCACTATATGTTTGGAGGAAAAATTTCTGTTCCAATAGTTATCCGTTTGCTAATAGGTCGTGGGTGGGGGCAGGGTCCGACACATTCCCAGAGTTTGCAGTCCTGGTTTGCACATATACCAGGGTTAAAAGTAGTTATGCCTGCAACTGCCGGTGATGCAAAAGGGCTGTTAGTTTCAAGTATATTTGATAATAATCCTGTTATATTTATTGAACACAGATGGCTTCACAATCTAGAAGGGGATGTTCCTGAAGGTGATTATAGAGTTCCAATTGGAAAAGCCCAAAGGCTAACTAGTGGTGAGGATATTTCAATTATTTCCAATTCTTATATGATAATTGAAGCCTTACATGCAATAGAAATACTTTTAGAAAATGGGGTTAATTGCGACCTTATTGATTTAAGAACTATAAGCCCGATAGATTGGGAAATGGTTTATTCTTCTGTTAAAAAGACAGGTAGAGTTCTTGTTCTGGATACCAGTGTTTCAACATGTTCAGTTGCAAGTGAAATAGTAGCGCGTGTTAGTATGGAATGCTTTAATGATCTGAAGTGCGCGCCAGCTAGATTAGCATTAGATGATTGTCCGACTCCTACAAGTTCGTCACTTACGAAAGGATTTTATAAGGGAGCTGAAGAAATAGTGAAAATTATCGGAAAAATGTTCAATAAAAAAATTGACACAAGCGATATCGAAAAACAAAAAACATTCCCGTATGATGTTCCGGGCAACTGGTTTAAAGGGCCGTTCTAATATAATGAAAAAAAACAAAATGGATATTAAAAAGTTTGCCAACATTAAAAAAACCTGCGCTGTGTGCGGAGGAGCGCTTGATGAACCTGTAATATCCTATCCCAAGCTTCCTCTTACTGAAACATATTCAAAAAGTTATGATAAAACTTTCATAAAAGGGATTGATCAGTATTTTCATATCTGTAAAACATGCTCCCATTCCCAGATATCTAACTGCATTAACCCATCCTTTCTTTATGGCAATAACTATAAGTTCAGAACATCGGAAAGCAATGCTTCAAAAAATAGAATAGAAGTATTCGTTAATTTTCTTAAGACGGTCATTGGGGGTAAAAGCTTTAATACAATTATTGATATCGGCTGCAATGACACATATTTATTGGCTGGTATGGAGAAATTTGCAAAGAAACTCTATGGTATTGATCCGATCTTAAAAGAAAGAGAAAAACATTCTACTGACAAGGTTGTTTGTATAGGAAAGCTTCTTGAAGATACAGATATTAAAGAAATAGTTGCGCCATCAAAAAATCTTGTTCTATCAACTCATACTCTGGAACATGTCGAAAATCCAAAAGAGTTTATAGTAAAAATTCTTTCAGAAACGCCTCATGAAACATTATACGTGTTTGAATTTCCTTATTTCACTCCTCTGTTGAAAAGAAATCGTTTTGATCAGATATTCCATCAACATATGCAATACTTTTCACCGCAGTCCTTTGAATACCTCATAAACAGTTTGGGATGTGAAGTCGTAAAAATGGGAGAGAACTATCATGCATGGGGTTCTCTGCTTGTAGCATTCAAAAAAAGTAAAAAGAGATCATTTAAAAAGATTACCGCGCCGCTCAATATCAATAGATATATTGAGAATATTCTTAAAAAGTATGAAGACTTTAAAGATTCAATGCAAAAGAACAGAACAACTATGCTCTCTTTAGACGATAAAATATTTGGCTATGGAGCAGCTTTGATGCTCCCGGTTGTGTTCTATCATCTTGGGATTAATGCCGATATAATTGATACGATATATGATGATGATCAAACAAAAAATGGGCTCACATATGCAAATCTACCGGTGAAAATAATGATTCCTGAAGATATAAATAGTTTCGGCAAGAAAAGCATTTTGATAACTGCTTTTGACAATGTGCGGCCTATTTTATGCAGGTTGAAAGAATTGGAACCTAAAAATATAATTGTGCCAATTAATGTATTTTAGAGAGGATAATAATGGATCTAGGTATTAAAGGTAAAAAAGCACTTGTAACGGGTGGAGCGCGCGGGCTTGGAAAAGGTATTGCACTTAATCTTGCAAAAGAAGGTGTAAATGTTGCTGTTGTCTCAAGGACAAAAGAAGATATTAAAGAATTAATTAAAGAAATGGGCGGAGAAAAAGAAGGTCATTACGGAGTATCGCTTGATTTGGTTAATGAGGGGAGCCCGAACAAATTAGTAAAGAAACTGAATAATGAATTTGGTCATCCGGATATTGTTATACATAATCTTGGCGGGACGCTAGATATTACGGACCCTTTATGCTCTGTAAAAGATTGGCGTAAAATTTGGAGATTCAATTTAGAGGTAGCAATAGAACTTAACATCGCTTTTGTTCCCGGAATGAAGAAAAATAAGTGGGGAAGGATCGTACATATTTCTTCGATCAGTTCTATGGAGAACCATGGTCCTGTGCCGTATTGTTCCATTAAGGCAGCATTAACTGCATATTCAAGAAGTTTTGGAAGAGTTTTGGCGCCCGATGGAATTATTGTAACTGCAGTGTTGCCTGGCGCAGTATTTACAGAAAAAGGATATTGGGATATAGCATCGCGCGAACGTCCGGAACATGTGAAAAAATATTTAGAAGAGAGAATGGCCATAAAACGTTTTGGGACTCTGGATGAAGTCGGAGGAGTTGTTACCTTTTTATGTTCCCAATGGGCATCTTTTTGTGTTGGTTCGGTAGTGGGGGTAGATGGGGGGCAAGGCCGTGGTTTTTGGGGCCAATAATAATAAGTAAAAGAGGAATTAGAAATGCTAAACACTGTATTAAGAAAAAAAATTGTAGATATGACGTGCAGA
>VGAU01000230.1 GCA_016870675.1 Actinomycetota bacterium
GCCTCCAACAATTTTAAGTATTTCAGATACATCCACATCTTTATCATCACTTCTGCCAACCAGATATACTTTCTCCTTCATTTTAGCCCAGCATATTGCTATACTTACATCTTCAATCTGGGAGAGCTTCCTTGTAAGTACGGATAAACCTTCAATAAATTTCGGCATCTCCGCGCTGGAAAGCAAGATTTCTGTTTCACTAATCTTTATCTTTTTGTAGTTCATTATCAGCTTTTCCAAAAGCTTGTGCTGTTCTTCAGAAAGGGAAAGATTTAAAAATTTTAACATCACAAACAGGTTAGATTCTTTCTTCATAAGAAAAGAGGCTGCCTCCAGATCCTTAGGGGTGGTACCGGGATAAGTAAATGAGCCTGTGTCCTCATAAATTCCAAGGGTAAACAAGGTAGCATCAAGCGGAGAAATAGAGATTTTTTTTCTTTTTATGATATTTACAAGAATCGTTGTAGTAGCTCCAACTTCCCTGGAATAATCATAAGTTGCTTTCATATCTTCAGATGATCTATGATGATGATCATAGATTACAACTTCAACATTTTTATTATTTAATGCTTCTTTTGCCGGGCCAAGTCTTGAAGCAATTTTAGTATCTATTATAATAACTCTTTTTACTCTTGAAAAATCAATTCCCTTTGGATCCATAAGTGGCGGAAGCTCGTCTTCATAAAGAGTAATAAATTTTCTTACGTTTTGATTTATAGCAGTAGGTAATACAATTTGAGCCTGTGGATATATTCTCTTCGCCGCTACCATTCCGGCAAAAGAATCAAAGTCAGAACTTAGATGAGTTATAATTATTTCCATAAAATTTTTGCATATAAGCTTTTCATTAGTCTAGCTTTTTTATCAGTCTATATACTTATCATAGCAGACTATTTCAGAAATGGGTTTTCTTCCTCTGGTTCTACCTTCTATGGCCGGATATCCTACCGGGGTTATAGCCACCACTCTTACATTATCCGGGACATCAAGGAGATCCTTTACTAATTTTTCCTTGAATGCTCCAATCCAGCAGGTACCCAATCCTTTTTCAGTTGCAGCCAGGATTAAATGCTCTAGAGCCAGTGCTATATCTACAGGATAACTATTCATATAACCCCCCATAACTCCATAAGCCTCATCCTCTTTAGCACAGGCCACAATCAGTACTGGTGCCTCTGATATGAAAGTTTGATTATTGCATGCTATAGACAGGTCACTTATTTTTTTCTTATCTTTTACTACAATCAATTTCCATGGCTGAAGATTTTTAGCTGATGGAGCTTTTCTGAATGCTTGCAGAATATAATTTAATTTTTCCTCTTCCACATCCTGGGGTTTATAAGACCTGATACTTTTTCTTTTTTCTATAAGGTCCATAAGGCTCGTGAATTGCTTCACTGTTTATTACCCCCTTCTCCTGGAATCTGATTCCCAGAGATTTTTTTTGTAACCATTGTAATTCAATACTAATTTTTAATATTTAATTAGAAACCTTTTTATATTAGCACTATGTTTTTCTTAAGTAAAATTATTTTTTACCACAATTCATAAACATATCTGATGATTCCAAATTATTTAAAAGATAAGGAAACATATTTATTTTAACAAGAAATTCCCCTTGATTTCAAATACTCAACTTTATCTCCGTATAACTTCATAAGCTTTAAGGTAATATTACCTGGAACTTTTCTAGCTACCACAAACCTGTCCACTTTCTTTACCGGCACAATCCCGGCAATAGAACTGGTTTTAAATATTTCATCTGCATTTATAATATCGCGGTAGTGAACCTTTTTTTGCTTTACTTTTATCCCGGTTTCCTTACATATCCTTATAACCACTTCTCTGGTTATTCCTGGTAAGATATTCTGGGTAAGCGGTGGAGTATAAACTATGTTTCTCTTTACAAAAAAAATATTACTTGATGCACCTTCCAGAACCAGATGATCCCTGGTTAAGAAAACCGCCTCCTGGGCCTTATTATAATAAGCTTCATTTTTTGCGAAAATATTTTCAAAATAATTCAGAAGCTTGTGACAATAAAGGGGGCTGCCTATCACCGGTCTTCTTATTGAAGAAGTGGTAATATTTATTCCTTTAGTATAATCAACTTCGGGGTAAGGTGTAAGACTGTCAGCAATTATTACGAGATTAGGCTTATACCCCCCGTTAAAATGGAGCTCACCGCTGTGGATACCTCTGGTTACAATTATTTTTATATAGGCATCTCTCTTTTGAAGATTGTTTTTATCAATAGTTCTTCTCAGAGCATCTTTTATATATTCTTTATCAAAAGGAAGATTATACTTTAAAACCTTAAGTGAAAAAAACAGTCTCTCAAGATGGGCATCAAGCATAAATGTATAGCCTCCATAGCTTCTCAAGGTTTCAAATAAACCATCGCCATATAAAAATCCTCTGTCTCTAACCGATACTTTAGCCTTACTTTCTATAACCAGCTTCCCACTTACGAAAATATATTTAAACATACGAGTAGCCCGCCAGATAAATTTTATAGTAGTTTTCTTAGATTCTTTGCATTAAAAAATTTTAAGGTTTCCTTTAGGGCGATTCCTTTATCCAGAGTTTCATTATACTCATCTTCAGGTACCGAATCTTCTACAATTCCTCCGCCTACATTATAATAAAACTTATTTCCCTTTATAACAAATGTTCTGATTACAATATTTAAATCCATAGTACTATCAATTCCAATATAACCAGCTGAACCTGTATAAACACTCCTGACTGTTGGTTCAAGCTCATCAATAATTTCCATTGCCCTTATTTTGGGCGCGCCTGTTATTGAGCCGCCTGGAAACGCAGCCTTTATTATACCTGAAATATCGGTACCTTTCTTTACTCTGCCAATTACCGTTGAGACAGAATGAAAAACCCTCGCATATTTTTCTACAACTGCGTGCTCGTAAACTCTAACTGTGCCGTAGTAACAGAATTTCCCCAGATCATTACGCTCCAGGTCAACAATCATATTCAG